>CAYQUY010000012.1:0-20945 GCA_964420755.1 uncultured Anaerolineaceae bacterium | reverse complement strand
ATCTGGGGCTTCATCCCCGGATGGCTGAAGGCCACAACCGGAGGCCACGAGGTCATCAACACGATCATGATGAACTACATCGCGTTCCGCTTGAGCGACTGGCTGCTCAAGGGACCGATGCGCCGGCCGGGGACCCTCAACCCCATCACGCCCATGATCCAGCCGAGCGCGGAGCTTCCCCGCTTCTTTGCCGAGCCGATCCGGTTTCACGCCGGTTTCTTTGTGGCCCTGGGCATGGCCTGGCTTGTGTACTGGTTCTTGTTTCGGACTACCTGGGGGTTCGAATTGCGGACGGTCGGATTCAACCCCCGCGCGGGGAGATATGCGGGCATGAGCATCACCCGGGCCACTGTCATGGCCATGGCCGTCTCGGGGGCGCTGTGCGGTCTGGCAGGCACCAACGAGGTCCTTGGACTGAACCACGACCTGGCGATGGCCTTTTCCTCAGGCTACGGCTTTGACGCCATTGCGCTGGCCCTGCTTGGTGGAAGTCACCCCGTGGGTGTTGTGCTGGCGGCGCTCCTGTTCGGCACCCTGAGGACCGGGGCCCTCCGCATGGAGCTTGTGGCTGGCATCCCCATTGACATCGTGGCCATCTTGCAGGCCGCAATCCTGGCCTTCATCGCCGCGCCGGCGATCATCCGGACGATCTATCGTTTGAAGGCTCCGGCCGAGGGCGAAGGGGGGATCACCGTGCGTGGGTGGGGAGGTTAGGCCATGACTGCAACTGCACTGAGGCGAGAGGTCACGTACGTCTCCCCGACCCGCCAGCGGGTGATGGGTGTCCTCTTCCTGGTGCTCGCTTTCGGCATCTACTGGCTCTTCGCCCGCGTTACGTCCGCCGATCAGATCACGACCTTCGTCCTGACCCCCGGGGGCGTGCGGGAGGGGGCGCTGCCGGATTGGCTCCTGCCGGCCAGGACAACGCTCTACGTTCTGGCAATGATTGCGGCTGTCCTGGGGGGCGTTCAGCTTGTCCGCGGCTTCGGCCGGGCCACAAACGGGGTCCTGGGTCTGGTTACCCTGGCCTTCATCTTCGGGTTCCTGGTGTGGGCAGCAGCGGGCCAATCCCTCAACCTCGTGGGGATGCTCGGAACAACCCTCCTGCGCGCTGTGCCCCTGACGCTGGGTGCGCTCTCCGGCGTGCTCTGCGAGCGATCGGGCGTGGTCAACATTGCCATCGAGGGGATGATGCTCTCGGCGGCGATGGTGGCGACCGTTGTTGGGAGTGTTACCCACAACCTCTGGCTGGGCCTACTGTCGGCCATCGTCACCGGCGCCTTGATGGCGCTGCTGCACGCCGTGCTCTCGATCAAGTACAAAGTGAACCAGATCGTATCGGGAACGGTGATCAATATCTTCGCCACCGGGTTCACCTCGTACATCTCGGCCAAGTTCTTGCAGGTGTACCAGACGCTGAACAACCCGGGTACCTTTTCCCGTTGGCCGATCCCAGGGCTATCAAGCATCCCTCTGCTGGGACCGATCGCCTTCAACGGCAACCTCTTCCTCTACGCCACGTTCATCCTACTCTTCGTGGTGCATTTCGCCCTCTTCTCCACCCGCTGGGGGCTGCGTCTGCGGTCGGTGGGTGAGCATCCCAAGGCGGCGGACACCCTCGGGATCAATGTCTTCAAGACGCGGTACATGGCGGTCCTGCTGGGCGGGATGATGGCCGGTTTCGCCGGGGCGTACTTCACTTTGGGCTCGGTCGGACGCTTCGATGAGGTGATGACGGCCGGGCGAGGCTTCATCAGCCTGGCGGCGATGATCTTCGGCAACTGGACGCCGTTTGGCTCGTTTGGCGCGGGGCTGATCTTCGGCTTCGCCGATTCGCTGGCGACCAAGCTGGCAATACTGGGGGTCCAGATCCCATCCGAGTTCCTGCTGATGGCGCCCTACCTGGCCACGATGGTTGTTCTGGCGGGAGTGGTGGGCCGGGGCCACATGCCGGCTGCAGACGGGACGCCGTACGAGAAAGAGGAGCTCTAGAGGGAGAGCGATCAGCAGCCCCAAATACCTGTGCGGGCCGCCGTACCCGGCGGCGCGTTGCGCGCCCCGACCTGGCCATTCGAGTGGGCCACCGCCCCCGGCGGCCCGTTGCGCGCCTCGACCTGGCCATTCGAGTGGGCCACCGGCCCCGGCGGCCCACATCGTGCGCCGAGCCGGGATTTCCACTCAATCCTGGTGTCGCACCCATTGTCTGCCTCGAGCGCTGTGCCCGCCGGCTCTGCGCTCCCCAGCCGTAACGTACTCTGTGTTGTCCGCCGTCCTCGGCGGCCAACGGATAGCCCGCGCGCGAAGCCCCCGCCGGGGACGGCGGGGGGAGCGGAGAGGCGAGGGAGGGCAGTTGGCCCCCGCCGAGGACGGCGGGGGAGCGAGGATCGAGGCGGTGGGGATGCCCCCGCCGAGGACGGTGGGGGGACCGAGGATCGAGGCGGTGGGAGCGGAGGGTAGTCCAGTGTGCGGGCCGCCGTCCTCGGCGGCCCGTTGCGCGCCCCGACCTGGCCATTCGAGTGGGCCACCGGCCCCGGCGGCCCACATCGTGCGCCGAGCCGGGATTTCCACTCAATCCTGGTGTCGCACCCATTGTCTGCCTCGAGCGCTGTGCCCGCCGGCTCTGCGCTCCCCAGCCGTAACGTACTCTGTGTTGTCCGCCGTCCTCGGCGGCCAACGGATAGCCCGCGCGCGAAGCCCCCGCCGGGGACGGCGGGGGGAGCGGAGAGGCGAGGGAGGGCAGTTGGCCCCCGCCGAGGACGGCGGGGGAGCGAGGATCGAGGCGGTGGGGATGCCCCCGCCGAGGACGGTGGGGGGACCGAGGATCGAGGCGGTGGGAGCGGAGGGTAGTCCAGTGTGCGGGCCGCCGTCCTCGGCGGCCCGCATCACAGCCACTCACGAATATCGTCTACAGGGATGATCGGGGGCACGCCTCGATCGTAGAAGCGCGCGCTGGAATACGGGTAGTCGGCCCGTTCCATGCTTGCTGGATCCTGCTCTTGCAGAGGGTTGTTGTGGATGTACTCGAGCTTCTGACACAGGAATCTGGCGGAGTGGATGTTCTTGGCTTGGATGTCTTGCCAGAGACTGTGTCTGTGCCGCGGATCGCGGCGCGCCCGTCGGAAGAGTGAAAGGAGTTCCTTCTGACCATCTTCGCGCAATTGCTCGAGGAGCCGATGAGCGGTGAAGGAGCCGAGGATCTGCAGAAGCTCCCCGATCGTGCAATCCTCAGGCTTCACCAGGGCATGCAGATGGGAGGGCATGAGCACAAATGCGAAGAGCGCCATGCGTTGCCTGCGTCTGAGCCAGGCAAGGCTGTCGAGGACAATCCGCGCCAGGGTCGGCTCGGCGAAGAGAGGCTGCCAATCGCAGACCGTGGCGGTGATGAAGTAGAGATGAGTTGGTTCATGATGGGAGGGAAAGGTCATGAGGTCCCCCTCGACCTTTGTCGCGCGAAGGTCGCCGAGGACATTATCGCACGATTTCCCCGGCGAGGATGGCAGGGGGCGAGGGACGAGGCAGTGCGGATGCCCCCCGCCGAGGACGGCGGGGGAGCGGAGGGCGATAGAGGGCGATTGCCCCGCCAAGGACGGCGGGGGGAGCAGAGGACGCTTGCCTTACAGCCTCCCCAACTCCCGCAACTCCGGCCAGATGAAAGGCACAATAACTAGGCCACCCGCCAGGGATGCGGCTAGCCCGGCCAGAAGTGGCGACGACCCGGCCAGGGCAAGAAGCAGCCCATAGGCTGTACCGCCTCCCAGGGCGGCGGCCAACGCCGCCCGCAGCAACGTGCGGCCGATGTGAACGGTCTCGGGAAAGCCGCGACCCAGGAGGGTCAGCAGCAGAAGCGCCTGTGCGGTGAACGCCAGGCTGTTGCTCAGGGCGATGCCGTTCGCGTGCAAGGGGCCAAACAAGGCGATCCCCAGGACCGTGAAGAGGACAGCTCCGAAGAGGGCCGCGACCATGGGCGTCCGCGCGTTCTGGCGGGCATAGAAAGCGCGGGCGACGACCTCCAGGAGGGCATGGCCCACCAAGCCCACGAGGTAGGCCCGGGCCGCCCAGACCACCAGATCCGTTCCCCTGGCGTCGAAGCCAAAGACAGTCTGAACCAGCGGCCGCAACACGCCCATCATCAGAACCGCTACAGGCAGTGTCAGGGCTAGCAGGAGGCGTATCGCCCGGGCGGCGGAGGCCTCGAAGGCGGTCTCGTCCCCGCGGGCGAAGTGTTCCGATAGGGTAGGCAGCAGGGCGGTGCCGACGGCGGTTCCGATGACCGTCTCTGGGACCTGCATGATCAGCCAGCCATAGACCAGGGCCGTTACCGAGCCGACGTCGAGGCGGGAGGCAAGGTTATCCTGGATGACGAAGATGAGCTGGAAGGCGCCGATCGTCAGGATGCGGGGGCCCATGAGTGCAGCCACCTTGCGCACACCGGGGTCATCGAGGCCCAGCCGTGGCGCCCAACGGAAGCGGTAGCGGATCAAGCCCGGGATCTGTACGACGAGGTGCAGGGCTGCACCCAGGATCACTCCGTAGACCAGACCGTAGATGCCCAATCCCGCCGCAGGGAGCTGGATCCCGGCGAGCCGATAGCCTTGGCTCGGGGCCAGGAAGACGGCGCCGAAGATCTGCCCCAGGTCGTAGATGGCTGGAGCCAGGGCGGGGAGCAGGAAATGCTGGTTGGCCTGGAGCCCGGCGATCACCAGCCCGCTGATGGAGAAGATGAGCGTGGCGACCAGATTCAGGCGCATGAGGTTCGCCACGAGCGCCTGGCGTTCGGGGTTGAAACCGGGGGCAATGCCGAGCTCCGCTCGGACCAGCGGCCCAGCGAAGACGGCGATGATCACCGCTGCCACCCCGGTAATGAGGAAAGCCAGATTCGCCACGCGGCTGAAGAGGGCCCAGGCCGCCTCACGCCCCCGACGTTCCATTGTCTCCGAGAGGACAGGGATGAAGGCGATGGCCAGCGCCCCACCCGAGATCAGGGCGAAGAGCAGGTCCGGCAGGTTGTTGGCCGCGTTGAAGGCATCCAGCTCAGCGCTGACACCGAACTGGCGTCCGATGAGGACCTGACGCAGAAGCCCAAGGGCCTTGTCAACACCGAATAGGATGCCAATGAGGAGCGAGGAGCGGGCGACGTGGGTTAGCCGGAATCGGGCTTTGGCAGGGGCGGCAACGATGTCAGACAAGGCAAACGCCTTTCACGGGTCGCATGTCCCGCCGGGCGCGGCTGACTAGGGAGCGACGCCCAGCCGGTCGAGGACGGCCACGCTGGGTCCGAATCCCGGATGATACCGGAGGCTCGTCTGCAGATCCTCAATGGCGCCGGAAACGTCACCGAGCGCCTCACGAGCCAGCGCCCGCCAGTAGTAGCTCTCCTCCAGGATCGGCTCGTCCATAGCACTCAGCGTGACGGTGGCCAGGTTGATGACATCGTAGTAGCGACCGGAGTAGTAGTAGGCGAAGTAGGGACCGGTCTGGTACCAAAGCATCCGCCACGGTCTCTCGTCTTCGGGAATCTGGGGGTAGACCTGGAAGGCCTCGTCATACGCGGCAGCCGCGCTGGTGTAATCCTGCAAGTGAACCAGATTGGTGCCACGGTTGAACCAGGCGAAGTACAGGTCGCGTCCCGTCAGCATCACGATGTCATCCGAGGCCCGCTGGGCCGCATGCTGGTAGTTTGCGGTTTCGTCGGCGTCCGGACCGAGCAGCGCCATGACCTCGGCCTCGCGGTCGGGCGGGTAGATCACAATGTAGACGTAGTTGAAGTGGCGCCAATACGTTTCGACTCTGGAGTAGGGAACCGGTAGCGTGCGACCTTCAGAGAAATCGCCCTCGTACGAGTCGTAGGCGCTGAAGCGCTGAGTAGTGTCGTCGTAGCCTGCCAGGACCTGGTAGTGCCCCATCCAGCCCTTTCCCGGAACGTCAAAGCCCTTCTCGATGAGGACAGGGAAACCGGCGGCGATGAACCGGCGCAGGGTGTCCAGATCCCCTCCCACCCGGACGACCGCCTGGAGGCCGGTGTGCTCCTCAACGAAGGCCTCCATCTCATAGGGCATGACGTTCTTGTCGCGCGGATTCGGCTTTAGGACGGCAGCCGTATCTCGCTGGTCACCCTGCCAGCCCCAATAGGAGAGGGCCATGGCCAGGTTGGCGGGGCCGCAGTTGTTCCATTGCTGATACTCGTGACGAACCCCAGTGAGCATCACCGAGGTTGGTATGGGGGTTGGCTCGGCGGTGGCCGTTGGGGTGAGCGTGGGGCTCGCCGTGGGACCCGGGGTCGGGCTTGGAGTCTCGGTGGGTGTCAGGGCGGCCAGGGTCTCCTGAACCATAGCGGCGACCGTCGGATTGGGGGTGAAAACGACCTCCTCCGGCGGGAATAGAGCGTACCAAATCTGGGCGCGGAAGTTGACCAGGCGCCACTCCAGCCGGTCATGCACGTATGGCACGTTGTAGACCAAGGCCGTCAGGGCGGCACACGACCCGAGAGCCAAAGCCAGAATGGCGAGACGGACGAGCCGACGTTTGGCTTTCAACCGTGGTCTCCGGGCAACCGGCCTCATGGCTCATACCGCCAGCAGCCGGTGTCATCAGGTCTCAGGCAACAGGGGCGATTATACCCGCTCGGAGGGTCCGTCCGCGCCAAACCCGCTTCTGCAGCGACCGCATGGCCCAGGCTTAGCTAAAGGAGGCACGTCTACTCAGGTTGGCTCCCAGGTGACGAGCGCCCGGCGGCGGAAGCGCTCGAGGGCCTTCAGCAGGGGTCGGCCGAGGAGAGCCACCAGAACCAGGTTTCCAGCTGCGGCGACCGTATCCCAGGCCAGGGAGGTCACCAGATAGAAGCGGCCGTAGCGGGCCAGGACGCCCGGGAGGAACAGTCCGGGCTGCCAGGCCAGATCGGGCGCCAGGACCATATAGGGCCAGTAGTAAAGGCTGGTCAGGCCGCCGTAGAGCCAGCCCCACAGCGTGGCATACAGAAGCAAGGAGGGCAGGCGGACCTTGCCTCGAGGAAGCCAGGCTGCCCCCATGCCCACCCAGCCTGCGGCCAGCATCTGGTACGGCGTCCATGGTCCGAGGCCGCCGGCGGTCAGGGGACCGGAGACAAGCATCGTCAGGGCCCCCATGAGGAAACCCAGGCGGGCGCCGAATACGTGACCGACCAGGATGATCAGCAGGAAGACCGGCGTAAAGCCGCCGGGGAGGGGGAGAACCGTGTCAATCACACGCAACACCGTGTTGAGCCCGACAAGCGTGCCCAGCATGGCGATGGTGTGGGCCGTGAGGCCAGCCTGGGCCTCGCCGACGAGGCCCACCAGAATCAGTCCGGCCGCACCGCTAAAAGCGAGGACCAGGATGCGGGGATCGGCCGAGGCGGGAACACCAGCGGCCCAGAAGGGATACAGGAAAGCGGTCAGCCCGGCTAGGCAGAGCAGCAGGAAGAGGAGGTTGGCCGGTGTCAGGCGACCCAGCCAGGAGCGACGCCTCCCTTCGGCCGGGGCGGAGGCAGCGCTCATGGCGTGGCCTCCCGGCGGATGATCTGCTTGCGCTCGGGCCCGACGGAAATTAACCGGATGGGGACGCCGGTAAGCGCCTCGATGCGGCCGAGGTAGCCCCTGGCGGCTGGCGGCAGTTGATCCCAGGTGAGCATCCGCCGGAGATCTTCTTCCCACCCAGGCAGGTCCTCGTACGCTGGAGCGAAGGGTGAAAGGTCGGCAGGCGAGTCCGGCAGCTGGGGGTGAAGTTGGTCGTCCGTGCGGTAGGCGGTGCACAGCCGCACCGGCTCGAGGCCGGCCAGGACATCCAGCTTGGTGATGGCGATCTGCGTCAGGCCATTCACCCTGGCCGCGTAGCGCAGGAGAACACCGTCGAGCCAGCCGCAGCGGCGGGGCCTGCCGGTGGTCGTCCCGAACTCGTCCCAGGGATTGGCCCCACTGCCGCGCAACCGTTCCCCCGTTGGACCAAAGACCTCAGTGGGGAACGGGCCGCTGCCGACCCGCGTCTGGAAGGCCTTGGTGACGCCGACAACCCGCCGCAGGTGGCGGGCGCCAACGCCCAGGCCGACGAGCGCGCCGGGTGCGGTGGGATAGGAGCTGGTAACGAAGGGGTAGCTGCCGTGGTCGAGGTCGAGCAGCGTCCCCTGAGCTCCCTCGGCCAGGACGACCTTGCCCTCCTCGAGGGCCTCGGAGACGATCGCCCCGACTTCGGCCAGGTATGGATGCAGGCGCTCAGCGTACGCGGCGTAGGACTCTCCGGCTTCGACAGGATCCGGGCCTGGCAGGCCGAAGACGCCCTCGAGGATCTGGTTCGCCGCCTGGACCTGGGCCAGGACGGCCTCCCCGAACGCAGCCGGATCTCGCATGCTGCCGGCCCGGATACCCCGTCGGGCTGCCTTGTCGCTGTACGCCGGGCCGATGCCGCGCCGGGTCGTGCCGATCTCCCCGGTGCCGCGGCGTGTCTCCTCCGCTCCGTCGAGCGCGAGATGCGCAGGGGTGATGATGTGCGCTGACAAGGAGAGTCTGAGGCGATCAGGAGAGACCGCCACACCGAGCCCTTCTAGCTGATCGATCTCTTCTAGCAAGCGGGCCGGGTTGATGACCATGCCGTTGCCGAGCAGGCAGATCGTGTGAGGATGGAGGATGCCGGAGGGGACCAAGTGGAGCTTGAAGACCTGGCCAGCGACGGTCACGGTGTGGCCGGCATTGTCGCCTCCGCCATAGCGGGCGACCAGGTCGGCTTCGGCCGCCATCAGATCAACGATGTGGCCCTTGCCCTCATCGCCCCACTGGGTGCCGACGACAACGTCCAGCGGCATGCGCCCTCCGCGAGGCAGTATAACACGGTGGACGATGGACCATCGACCACGGACCGTCGTCCATGGTCCGTCGTCTATGGTCCGTCGTTATCGGCTTCCCTGTACCCTCCGGGATGAAGAGGCTATAATGCCTCTGAGCGCGTGGATGGGATCAAGATGCGACTGACCGGTGTCGGGCTCTGTCTATCGTCCTTGCTGGTTGTGGGCCTCGGGTTTGGTTGGCCCGCGCTCTGGAACCCAGACCCGGGCGCGGCTTCCCTGCGCCAGGCCCCGGCAGCCCAGCCCACGGCGTTCCTCACGCCGACGCCTGGCCCAGATGGAAGGATCATCTACACGGTCCAGGAGGGCGACACCCTGTGGAGCATCGCCGCCATCGCCGGCATCAGCCTGGAGGAGCTGATGGCGATCAACCATCTGGAGGCCGGGGACTACATCACTCCTGGCCAGCGGCTGGAGCTGGGGCTGGGCGGCCCGGTAATGCCGACGACCGGACCGGGAGGGCCTCCAACGGCCACGCCCATCCCGCCGACAGCGACACCTGTGTTTGGGACGGGCCAGATCTGCGTCCTGCTCTTCCTGGACGAGAACGGCAATGCCCGCCGGGAGGAGACCGAGCCAGCCCTGGCCGGAGGTCAGGTGAACATCGTCTCGGTGGCGGGCGTGTTGGTCGGCGAGCACACGACGGACGACGCGGCAGAAGGGTACTGTTTCCCAGACCTTCCCAACGGTGACTACAATGTGAGCGCGGGCGTCCCGGCCAACTACAATCCCACCGCTTCCACCAACCTGCCAGTCCATCTTGAGCCGGGCGATACGAAGTATGTTGAGTTCGGCGCCCAGGCCGTCACGCAGGAAGGAGGGGGCCCGGGAGGGAACACGCGCTCGACCGTCCTGGGGCTTGTGGGGGTGTTCCTGCTGGTGGCGGCGGGAGGCCTCGGGTACTATGCTGCCCGTCTGGGACGGGCGAATCGCTTCGCCGGGCGCTAGGCCGCGCGGCTCAGACCTCACCTCGTTAAGTCCTACTCGCCTCACGTTCCCAACCGTGCTATCATACTCGCATGACTTCTCCCCCGGTGCGCGAGAAGGTCCTGGTTGTCGACGAGGATCCTGAGGTCCTGGACCTGGTCGCGCGCCAGGTGCTGCAGCCCCTCGGCTTCCTGGTGACGACCGCAGACGACGCGGGTGGGGCCATCCAGCAGGCTCTCAACAGCAAACCGGACCTGATTCTCACCAGCCTGACCCTGACCGGCCTGAGTGGCAAGGATCTCCTGGTGGCGCTGCGCGCCCAGGGGCTGGAGATGCCGATTCTGGTGACGGCCGGGGAAGGCATGGAAGCCGACGCTGTTGAGGCGTTTCGCCTGGGTGCGCGCGACTACCTGGTGAAGCCGCTGCGCGAGGCGGAGGTAGTGGCGACGGTGGAGCGGGCGATTCACGAGGTACGTCTGCGCCATGAACGGGAGCAGCTGGAGGCCGAGCTGGCCGAGAGCAACCGCCAGCTCGAACGCCGCGTGCGTGAGCTGACGACCCTGTATGGGATCGGCAAGGTCGTCACTTCGACCACGGACCAAAACGAGCTCTTCGCCAAACTCATGGAAGGAAGCCAGTACGTCACCGAAGCCGACATGGGCTGGGTCCTGCTCCGGGATGAGGGTTCCGAGCAGCTGGTCTTGCGGGCTCAAAGTAACCTGCCAGCTGCCGTTGCTGCCAGGATTCATCAACCCTGGGAAGACGGCGTCAGCTCGTTGGTCATGCTGTCGGGCGAGGCCTTGAGCATCCACGGCGAGGGGTTGGCCCAGTTCAAGCTTTCTCGGATCTGCAAGGCGGCGCTGATCGCCCCCATCCGGGTCCGCATGCAGCCCATCGGTGTGATCTGTGTCGCCCGGCAGTCCCCCCGGCCCTTCTCTGAGCGTGATCAGGCCATGTTGGACGCGGTATCGGACTACGCTTCGATCTCCCTTGTCAACGCCCGCTTGTTCCAGGCGCTGGAGGCCCGTGCCCAACGTCTGCAACAACTCGTCGATGAGGTAGATACCGGCGTTCGGGTGAGCGCCGACTGGCTGGCGGGCGTGAAGAAGAGCCTGCTCGGAGCGCAAGAGGAGATGACCCGCCTGCTGGAAACGATCGATGACCGCAAGCGACGGGCTCTGGTCCGGGCCGTTCTGGCGGATGTCAATGCCATGCTTCAGCAGGTGGCCACGCTGGAAAACGTCGTTGCCCCGAGCGGGCAAGCCTCCCCGGGTGGTCAAAAGAAGAAGTAGCAAGGCAGTCCGTCTCGCCGGAAGTACCATGTTGGTCCCCGGCGGACGGTGCTAGTATCTCATGTGCTGGCCTGGGAGCGGGCAACGCCTGCCCAACAGAGGGGGATCCTTGCAAGCCAGCGCCTGCGGTGGGGCGTGGCCATGAGTGGGCAACGACAGACGCGATGGGTGACGAGCTGATCCTGGTCGCCGAAGATTCTAGCGACATCCGCCAGTTCTTGGAGGATGTCGTTCTGAAGCCTGCTGGCTACCGGGTGCGGTCAGTGGGTGACGGAATGTCCGCCCTGACGTTGGCCCGGGAGCTTCACCCAGACCTGGTCATCACCGACCAGCACATGCCGAGCCTGGGGGGGCTGGACCTGCTGCGTCGGCTGCGGGCCGATGTGCCTCACCTCCCGATCATTTTGATCACCAGCGAAGGCTCTGAGGACCTGGTCGCGCAGGCATTGCAGGCCGGGGTCTCCGATTACTTGACCAAACCCTTTGAGGGGGATCGCATGCTGGCGGCCGTCGGTCGAGCGCTGGCCGAGGCGCGCCGCGGACAGGCGCTTCAGGAGGCCCAGAAGGTCACGGCCAGGCTCGAACGCCGTCTGTCTGACCTGGAGGCACTGTCTCTCATCGGCCGCACGGTAACGGCCTCGCTCGACCTCGATCAGGTTCTGACAACCGTGGTCGAAGCGGCCGTGCGACTGACTGGCGCTGAAGAGGGTAGCCTGCTGCTGCTTGACGAGGACAGCGGGGAGCTCTACATGCGGGCGGCGAAGAACTTCGACCAGGAGTTCGTGCGCACCTTCCGCCTGCGCGTGGAGGACTCGCTGGCTGGGCAGGTGATCGCGACCGGCAACCCTATCATCATCGATGAGAGCACGCCGCAGAAGATCAAGACCTCCTACCTGGTCCACTCGTTGATCTACGTCCCTTTGCGAATTGGGGGCAGGACCATCGGTGTGCTGGGCGTAGACAACCGCAGCGCGGGTCGGACCATGACCAAGGATGAAGTCACGGCGATCGCGGCCATGGCTGACTACGCCGCCATCGCTGTCGAGAACGCCCGCCTCTACACCAGGTCCGAGGGCGAGCGCCGCAAGCTGGAAACCGTCCTGACCCAGACGGAGGATGGGGTGATCGTGGTCGACCCCGACAACCGGCTGGTCCTGGCCAATCGGACGATGCAGGAAGCTTTCGGCATCAACGAGGGCATGGTGGGCAAGTCCATGGTCGAGGCCGTAGATGACCCGGTGCTGCTGTCCCTGCTCCGAGGCTCCGGCGAGGTCCCCCATCGGGAGGAGATCACCCTGCGGGACGGGCGGACCTGGAATGCTCAGCGGACGCCGATCCCCGGGGTGGGTCAGGCGATCGTGATGCAGGATATCTCCTACCTCAAGGCCTTGGATCGGATCAAGTCAGAGTTCGTGACGACGGTCTCCCACGATCTGCGATCCCCGCTGACGGCGATCCTGGGCTATGTGGACCTGATCGAAAAATCCGGACCCGTGACGGAGCAGCAGGCGGACTTTGTCCGTAGGGTGAGGCTCAGCGTCGGGCAGATCACCCAACTGATCTCGGCGCTGCTGGACCTAGGCCGGATCGAAGCCGGGTTGGACTCGGCGAGGGAGAATGCGGGGCTGTCCACGCTGGCGGGCTACGCCGTCGAGGGCTTGCGCGCCGCGGCCGAAGCCAAGAAGCTTACCCTGGAGGTTGACCTGCCGACGGATCTGCCGATGGTGAGCGGCGTCCCCTTGCGGTTGCGTCAGCTCGTGGCGAATCTGGTGGAGAATGCGATCCGCTACACGCCCGAGGGCGGCAAGGTGAGCGTCCGGGCGCAGGCCGCCGAGGGCCAGGTGATCGTGCAGGTCTCGGACAACGGGTCGGGTATCCCCCCGGCCGATCAGCCCTACCTCTTTGACAAGTTCTTCCGGGCGAGCAACGTTCCGGCCGGTGTCCCGGGCACCGGCCTGGGGCTGTCGATCGTCAAGTCGATTGTGGACAGCCACAACGGTCGAATCTGGGTCGATTCCAAGCTGGGCGAAGGCTCCACGTTTACGGTCGTCTTGCCAGCCGCGGCCAGCTGAGCGGGAACTATGCGGCAAATGAGAAGGCGCGGCGGAGGATCTCCGCCGCGCTGTTGGGTTAACCGCGCCTCTGTCGCAGCATAGAACAGCCGGGCAGAAGCGTCCGCCACGTGAGGGGACAGCAGTGAGGGCCGCAGACGGGTGCGCCTTCTCAAGCGTCCGAGCGCTATAATTGCCGCGCCCCGGGCAGGAGGCATTGTGGTCGGGGACGAGCTACGGCAGATGGCATGAATCGTCGCTGGCGTCAAGGCACCGGTCCCTTGCGAGATGGAGTCTAGGGCGAAGATGGAGGACCGCCGCGAGTTGCGCAGGCGGCTGAGCCGCCTGGAGCGGTCCCGCCGATCCGGCGGGGCGCTGCCGGAGAAAGGTCCGCAGACTCTCCAGGAAGAGCTGGGTGCGGAGGTGACCACGGCCTCAGGCCCCGCCTACCGCTTGGAGAACCGCTTCCCCGCGGATCATCCTCATGGTTCCGGCAAGCTGGCAGATCTCATGGACTTCGACGCAAGTCTGGCGGCAGAGGTCGCCAGGCAGCCGGCCCTGGGCGAGGTGCCGCTGGAGAGGCTGGCGTTCCTCGATACGGAGACGACGGGCCTGGCCGGTGGCGCCGGCACGCTTGTTTTCCTCGTCGGCATCGGGACGTTCTCGGAGGGGGTCTTCCGCCTCCATCAGTACTTCCTGAGGGATCCTGCTCAGGAAGCTGGGATGCTGGAGGCACTCCAGGAGGATCTGGAGGCGATCTCTGGCTTCGTCACCTTCAACGGCCAGGCGTTTGACGTCCCGCTTCTGGAGATGCGCTACCAGATCGGCCTGCGCCGCCGCTGGTCGCTTGGCGATCTGCCGCATCTTGACCTGCTGCACCCATCCCGGCGCTTGTGGCGCCGGGCCCTCCCCGACTGCACCCTGAGCACCCTCGAACGCCAGATGTTGGGTGTCACAAGGACCGGGGAGGACGTTCCCAGCGCGCTGATCCCCGCGCTCTATCTGGACTACTTGCACACCGGGGACACAAGGGGGATGTCCCGCGTGATCTACCACAACTCGGTCGACATCCTTTCCCTGGTCGGGCTGGCCGCGCAGGTCCTGCACCGCCACAGGCAGACCGATCTTGCCCGACTTTCGGGGCCAGAGGCACTGGCCGTCGCTCGCTGGCATGAGTCGGCTGGACGATGGCAGCCGGCCGACGAGGCCTTCCGCGTGGCGCTGGAGGCGGTCACGGACCCGGCTGCTCGGGTTGAGGCGCTCAGGCGTTACACCACCCATCTCAAGCGGCACGAGCACTGGGGCGAGGCAATCCCTGGATGGCAGACATGGCACGGCCTGGAGGCAAGCGATCCGGAACCATGCCTGGAGTTGGCCAAATACTACGAGTGGTATCGGAAGGACCTGGCCGAGGCCTGGCACTGGGCCGAAGCGGCGCTGGTCTGCCTGAGCCACTGGCCTCCGGGCTGGCGCCGGGATGAGGCCTGGTCCTCGATTCAACACCGGCTGGAGAGGCTGGCGCGCAAGAGGGCAGGAGGCGGGTAGGAGACGCCCGCAACGTTCCTCCTGGGGATCCCTCCCCGAGGACGAAATCCAGCTGCCTTCAGGAAGAGGAGGGCTGGGGCGCCCCAGCGTCGATCTCCTGGCGCACCGTCTGGTAGAGATGCTCGGCCTTGAGTTCGCTCAAGGTATAGCAAGGGCCGCCCAGGTGGTCAGCGAGCTGCCTGGCCAGGCCCTGGTCGAACGCGGCGTGTTCCATATTGATGACCACAGAGCGGATGTGCACCTCGCGGATCAGGTCCGCGGTGCAATGGGCCTCCTCCTGAGGGGGCAGGCTGCCCATGGAGACATTGCCTGCCCCGTCGGTGAGCAGGATGAGCAGAGGGATGGTGTCGGGGTGGGCGATCTTCTCCTGCTGGAAGGTCTCATAGGCAAGCCTGAGGCCTGCGGAAAGCGGCGTCTTCCCTCCGACAGGGATGTCGGCTAGTGCCCGTTGGGCCAGCTGGACAGAGTTAGTGGGTGGCAGGACGGTAAGGGCTCTGTCTTTCTGGAAGACCACCAGGCCGACCCGATCTCGTCGTTGGTAGGCGTCAGTGAGCAGCGAGAGAATGGCGCCCTTGGTGGCGGACATCCGCTCGGCGACGGCCATCGACCAGGAGGCGTCCACGACGAAGAGGATGAGATTGGCAGCCCTGCGCACTCGAACCTTGCGCTGCAGGTCGGAGGGCTCGATGGCGAAGGCGACGTTGCGGCGCTGGTCTTCCCGTTCGAGCTGGTGAGGGGCCGCGGCGCGAAGCGTGGCGTCGAAGGCGATATCGTCGGTCTTGCCAGTGGCGGGGCGGGCCCGGACATAGCGGCCGCGCTTGCGGTCGGTGCGGGTCTGGGTGCGGCGGCCGGCGATCCGGCGCGTCAGACGATCGAGGGGCGTGGCGATGCGCCGGGGAGCAAAGACCTCGCCGACCTTGACCTTGCGGCCGCCCTCCCACCAACGGGCATCCAGCGAGGTGAAGACATCCTGTTGGGTTGGCTCGGCCTCACCCAGCTCCTCAGTCTCTTCCGCTGATTGGTCCGTCAGGGATTGGTTCTTTTTTTTTTGGCGCCGGCTTGCTCTTCTGCGGGGATGGGCTCGATCTCGTCCGCCCCCGAGATCTCAGACTGGACCTGCTCGATGCGGGCCTGCAGGTCGTCGGGGTTGATGTCCACCTGGTGGAACGGTCCACGGCGGAGTCGGTGGGGCAGCGTCAACTCGGCCGCCAGGGCGATGTCCCGGTCGGTCAGCTCGGTCCGAGCCTCGAAGGCCGCGTGGGCGCGGGCCGCCTTGAGGATGACCAGGTCCGCCCGGTGACCGTCCACCTGGAGCGAGGCGGTAAGGGAGGCAATGGAGAGCAGGTCGCGTTTGGTGTACTTGACCTTCTCCACAAGCTCACGCCCCGCCTCAATCTCGCGCGAGAGGGCCTTCTCGCGGGACATCCAGGCAGAGCGGAAACCCTCGGGGTCCGCTTCAAAGGCCAGGTTGCGCTCCATGATGGCGATGCGCTGGCGCAGGTCTTGCAGGCCGCGGATGTCAACCGAGAGGGCAAAGCGGTCGAGAAGCTGCGGGCGCAGATCGCCCTCTTCGGGGTTCATCGTCCCGACCAGAATGTACCGGGCGGGATGGGCAAAGGAGATCCCCTCGCGCTCGACGATGTTCATCCCCAGAGCGGCGGAATCGAGCAGCAGGTCAACCACGTGGTCGTCGAGCAGGTTGACCTCGTCGATGTAGAGCAGGCCCCGGTTGGCGGCAGCCAGCACGCCCGGCTCGAAGCTGCGCTCGCCTTCCTTGATGGCCTTCTCGATATCCAGGGTGCCGACAACGCGGTCCTCAGTGGCGGAGATGGGCAAGTCGACGAAGGAAGTGCGCCGGAGTGTGACCGGGAGTTCCTCGCCGCGGGCGGAGCGCTGTTTGCACTCTGTGCACCAGGTCGTCGGGCGATCGGGGTCGCATCCGAAGCGGCAGTCGGCGACCACCCGCACCTCGGGGAGCAGGGCAGCCAGAGCCCGGGCGGCAGTGGACTTACCCGTTCCCCGCTCGCCGCGGATCAACACGCCGCCGATCCGGGGGTTGACGGCGTTCAGGACCAGGGCTCGGCACATGCGCTCCTGGCCGACCATCGCGGTGAAGGGATAGACAACGCCCATCGGGTCGGTCTCCCGGGGCATTATACCGCACCCGAGGGCCGCCAGGCGGCGGAGGTTGTCAAGAACCCTGTTCGCCTTTATAATCGCCGTATCCTGTCATCGGAGACCGTCATCTAGATGGAGCCAAACGGAGAAACCCCCGCGCCCGGGCCCGTTCCACAGCAGGGGCCTGCGGCCAATGAGTCCCACCCTATGGATGCCTTCCTGGAGGGCGAACGCTACGGCATGGATATGCCCCGCCGCGGGGAAGTGCGGCAAGGGACGATTGCCCGCGTCGCCGAGAACGATATCCTCGTTGATATCGGGGCCAAGTCGGAAGGGCTGATTCCGGCCCGCGAGGTCGAGCAGTTGCCGGAGGCGGAGCGGGCTGCCCTGACCGTCGGGCAGAAGATCACCGTGTACGTTGTGGCTTCGGGCGAACGGGACGGGAACATCCTGCTTTCGCTGATGCGGGCGGAGGAAGAACAAGACTGGCAGCAGGCCGAGAGCCTCAAGGAAAGCCAGGATGTCTTCGAAGGGGTCGTGGCGGGCTACAACAAAGGGGGCCTTATCGTCAAGCTCGGGCGCCTGAGGGGTTTCATCCCTGCCTCGCAAGTCAGCCTCTCGCGTCGGCGACGGGCCGAGGGGGAAACCCCCGACAAGCGATGGGCAAAGATGGTCGGCGAGCCGATCGTGGCCAAGGTCGTCGAGGTCGATCGGCGCCGGAACCGGTTGATCCTTTCCGAACGGGCAGCCGCCCGAGAAGCCCGTGAAGCGCTGAAGGAGCGGTTGATCACGGAGCTCAACCCTGGCGAGGTCCGCACCGGTCATGTGATCAGCCTGGCTGAGTTTGGCGCCTTTGTTGACATTGGCGGGGCGGACGGTCTGGTGCACTTGTCGGAGATCTCCTGGAAGCGGCTGACACACCCAAGCGAGGTGCTCAAGGTCGGCCAGAAGGTCCAGGTGAAGGTTCTGGGCGTGGATCCTGAGCGCAAGCGCATCAGCCTGTCGATGCGGGAGCTGGAGGCCGACCCCTGGTTGGCGATCGCCCAGCGCTTTGGTGAAGGCCAGCTGGTCGAGGGCACGATCACCAAGCTCACCAAGTTCGGTGCCTTCGCCAGCCTGACGGGCGCGGAAGACTACGAGTTCGAAGGGCTGATTCACATTTCCGAGCTCTCCGACCGGCGGATTGAGCACCCGCGCGAGGTCGTGAAGGAAGGGGACAAACTTCGCCTGCGCGTTATCAAGGTCGAGCCGGAGCGCCGGCGGATTGGGCTTAGCCTGAAACGTGTCGACTCGCCCGAGTATGCTGAGCGGGATTGGCAGGCGGCCGTGGGCGAAATGGCCGAGGCTGGACCGGAGGCGTCGGAGGTCGCTGCACCCGAAGCAGTCGAAGACTTCGATGCCGCCCTGGAAGAGGAGAGCAGCGGAGAGGAACTCGGAGAGCCGGAAGAAGGCGGCCAGCCCGAAGTCAGGGAGGCGCCCGACGACAAGGGTGGAGGCGAATCTGGGGTCATGACCGAATGACCTTGCTCAGCCGGGCGGCGCAGGTGGAGACGCCCGGCTGTCCTTTTGGTAGGGACCTTCTTCCCAATGTGACTGGCGAGCCGGCAAACTTTGGTAGAATGGAACCATCAGTTGGGTATGGTTGGTGGTCTGGGAGCGGAGGTGTAGGACTGTGGCCGAGAAGATGGACCGTTTCACCCAGCGGGCCCGGCGAGTGCTCAGTCTGGCGCACGAAGAGGCTGAGCGTCTCCATCATAACTACATCGGCACGGAACACCTCCTTCTGGGTCTGATCCGGGAGGAGGGAGGCGTGGCTGGTCGCGTCCTGCGCGAGCTGGGCCTGGAGCCGGATCGGGTCAAGGAGATGGTCGAGCGGCTGGCGGGCGTCGGGCAGCACACGGGTGGGCGGATCGAGCTTGCACCCAGTACCGAGCATGTGCTCCAGATGGCGATCGACGAAGCCCGACGCATGGGCCATCACTACATCGGGACGGAGCATCTCCTGCTCGGCCTCGTGCGCGATGGCGAGGGCGTCGCGGTGGATGTGCTCCGCCGTCTGGGCGTGACGCCCGAGCAGATCCGCCGTCAGACGCGCCGCATCCTGCAGGAGAGCCCGGCGCGCCGCCCCACGCCGCAGCCCGGCGGCGCGCCTCGCAAAGAGTCCCAGGCCAAGACCCCGCTGGTGGACCAGTTGGCGACCGATCTGACCGCCAAGGCTCAGGAAGGCAAGCTCGACCCGGTCATTGGGCGTGAGATGGAGATTGAGCGGGTCATCCAGATCCTGGCCCGCAGGACGAAGAACAACCCGGCGCTGATCGGCGAGCCGGGCGTTGGGAAGACCGCCATCGTGGAAGGCCTGGCGCAGCGAATCGTGGCCGGTGAGACGCCCGAACCGCTGATTGGCAAGCGGGTGCTTCAGCTCGACGTTGGGTCGCTGGTGGCCGGGACGATGTACCGCGGCCAATTCGAGGAGCGCCTGAAACGGGTCATCGACGAGCTGAAGTCCCTGGGCGCGATCTTGTTCATCGATGAGGTTCACATGTTGGTGGGGGCAGGATCGGCAGGTTCGTCCGTCGACGCCGCCAATATTCTCAAACCGGCCTTGTCGCGCGGCGAACTGCAGGTGATCGGCGCCACAACCCTCGACGAGTACCGCAAGTACATCGAGAGCGATGCCGCGCTGGAGCGGCGATTTCAGCCGGTGATGGTTGAGGAGCCGACGGTGGAAGAGGCGCTCAACATCCTGCGCGGGGTGAAGAAGCCCTACGAGGAACATCATCGATTGCTGATCAGTGACGAGGCCTTGGAGGCGGCTGTCCACCTCTCGGCCCGCTACGTCACCGACCGTTTCCTGCCGGACAAGGCCATCGACCTGATCGATGAGACGGCCTCGCGGGTCCGGATGTACAAGAGCCCGGTGGCGCGTTCGCTCAAAGAGGCGATGAACCAGCTGCGTGAGACGCGCCAAGCCCACGCCCTGGCGATCGAGGAGGCCCGCTTCGACGACGCCCAGGAGTTGAAGAGGCGGGAGAGCGAGCTGGAGGCGCGGCTGACCGGGATGCGCGTCGGGTGGGATCGCTCGACGGATGCGCCTAAGGTGACCGCCGACGATATCGCCGAGGTGGTCTCGATGTGGACTGGCGTGCCGGTGATGCAGATCGCCCAAGAGGAATCGGACCGGCTGCTGCAGATGGAAGAGGCGCTGCACAAGCGGATTGTGGGCCAGGATGAGGCGATCGCCGCCATCTCCAAGGCCGTCCGCCGAGCGCGCGCCGGCCTCAAGGACCCGAGCCGGCCCATCGGCTCCTTCATCTTCCTCGGCCCGACCGGGGTGGGCAAGACCGAGCTGACCAAGGCCCTGGCTGAGTTCATGTTTGGCTCCGAGGAGGCACTGGTCCAGATCGACATGTCGGAGTTCATGGAGCGGCACACGGTCAGCCGATTGGTCGGCGCGCCCCCAGGCTACGTCGGCTATGAGGAAGCGGGCCAGCTCACCGAGGCCATCCGCCGCCGGCCGTACTCGATCGTCGTCTTCGACGAGGTCGAGAAGGCGCACTCGGAAGCTCACAACATGTTGCTGCAGATCATGGAAGAGGGACACCTGACGGATGCCCGGGGCCGCAAGGTAGACTTCAAGAATGCCATCATTGTGATGACCTCTAACGTCGGGGCAGAGCTCATCCGGCGGCAGACCCAGCTTGGCTTCACCCTCAAGCGCGATGAGATCGTGGAAGAACAGATGGCCTATGAGGACATGCGCAAGAAGCTCATGGATGCGCTGCGGGACGTCTTCCGGCCGGAGTTCATCAATCGTGTGGACGGGGTCATCGTCTTCCACGCACTCAACCGCGAGCAGATCGGTGCGATCGTGGACCTGGAGCTGGCCAAGGTGGCGGCCCGCTTGGGCGAGCACCGCATCACCCTCCGGGCCAGTGAGGCGGCCCGCAAGGCGCTCGGGGACGAGGGCTACGATCCCGAGATGGGCGCCCGTCCGCTGCGGCGAGTGATCCAGAACAAGGTCGAGGATCGCCTGTCGGATGCGTTGCTGGCCGGGCAGTTCAAACCCGGGGATCACATCCTGGTTGAGGTCGAGGGCGAGGAAGTCGTCCTCAAGACCGAGGACCTTGAGCCGGAGGACGAGGCGGAGCAAGCCCTGCCGGCCGG
>CAYQUY010000011.1:0-21175 GCA_964420755.1 uncultured Anaerolineaceae bacterium | reverse complement strand
CCGCCGGCGTGCGTTTCGCCTTCGGCGGAACTCCGCCCGTGGCGGATCGCGCCCGTGCGCTCGGGTTCTTCGAGCGCGTCTTCGACGGTACCCAGCCGGCTGAGCTCGTGCTCGCCTACCTCAAGGGTCAGCCTCAGGCCGCCGCTCAAGGGACGCCTTGGCCCCAGACGACGATCGAGCGCATTCGCTGGAAGGCGCCCTACCCTCTCCTGCGCCATCATTTCGGCTTGCCGACGATGGAGGCCACGCTCGAGGGCATCCAGCGCATTGCCGAGGCGGGCGTCCTGGATGTCGTCTCCCTGGGCATCGATCAGGATGCCCAAGCCAACTTCTTCCACCCGGAGCGGCAGGATGCCCGCGCCCGCGGCGCCGGCGGCGTCCCGGTGCGTTCGCCGGACGACTACCGAGCCCTGTACCAGGCGAGCCGTCGCGGCAACTTCCCACTCCTGCGCACGTACTCCGGCTCCGACGACTTCTTGCGCCTGGCAGAGATGTACCTCGAGACAATCCACATCGCCTGGTGCGCCATCCCCCTGTTCTGGTTCAACCAGATGGACGGCCGCGGGCCTTGGGATCTCGAGGACTCCCTCCGCCAACACCAGCAGGTCATGGCCTGGTACGGCGAACGCGGCATCCCGGTCGAGCTCAACGAGCCCCACCACTGGGGGATGCGCGAAGCCCCCGACGTTGTCTGCGTGGTTTCCGCCTATCTCTCGGCCTACAATGCCCGCGCCTTCGGCGTCCGCGACTACCTCACTTCCCTTATGTTCAACAGCCCGCCGGGCCTCTCGGACGCGACGGACCTGGCCAAGATGCTGGCATGCCTGCGGATGGCCGAGACCCTCGCCGGCCCAGACTTCCGCGTCTGGCGCCAGACGCGCACCGGACTGCTGAGCTATCCGCTCGAACCGTCCGAGGCGCGCGCCCACCTGGCAGCCAGCGTCTATCTCCAAATGGCGCTCCACCCCCACATCGTCCACATCGTCGGCCACACCGAGGCCCACCACGCAGCCACGGCCGACGACGTCATCGAGGCCTGCCATCTCGCCCGCCGGCCGATCGACAATGCCGTGCGCGGCGCGCCCGATGCGGCTGCCGATCCGGCCGTGCAGGCCCGTGCCCAGGAGCTAGGGGAGGAGGCGCAGCCTACCCTGCATGCCATCGCCTCCCTAGCCGACAGCCGGGTGGCCGATCCGCTTACCGATCCAGCAACTCTGGCGCGGGCCGTCCGGTCCGGCCTTCTGGACGCGCCCCATCTGCAGGGCAGTCGTTTCGCCCAGGGCCGCATCCGGACGACCATCGACCGCCGAGGCGCATGCGTAGCTGTTGACCCCGAGAGCGGGCGAACCCTCAGGGAGAAGGAACGCCTGGCCAGCCTCGGGCTTTGAGGGGAAGCGTCTTCTAGGCCAAGGAGGGCAGCGGTATGAACCAGGACACTCGCTACACGGTGATCGGCGCCGGAAATGGGGGCAAGGCCATGGCCGCCCACCTGGCCTTGATGGGCTTCCCTGTGACGCTCTACAACCGCACACCAGCCAGGATCGCAGCCATCAAGGAACTCGGCCTGATCCATCTGGAGAGCTATGAAGGCGGGCCTCACGGGTTTGCCAAGCTCCGCATGGCCACCTCGGATATGGCCGAAGCTCTAGCCGAGGCGGACGTCATCATGGTTGTCGTGCCCTCGAGCGCCCACGGCGAGATCGCAGCCAAGACGGCACCTTATCTACGCGACGGGCAGATCGTCGTACTCCATCCGGGGCGGACGTGCGGCGCCATCGAGTTCAAGAAGGTATTGCGCGATAAGGACTGCCACGTCGATGTCACCGTAGCCGAGGCCGAGACCTTCATCTACGCCAGCCGGTCGGACGGCCCGGCCGATGCCCGCATCTTTCGCATCAAGAACGCCGTGCCGCTGGCCGCCCTGCCCGCCAGCCGCACTTCGTCGGTGCTCCAGGTGATCCACGGCGCTTATCCCGAGTTCATCGACGGCTCCAACGTCCTGCACACCGGGCTCAACAACATGGGTGCGATCTTCCACCCCGCCCTGACCCTGCTCAACGCCGGACGCATCGAGTCCACGTCGGGCGATTTCCAGTTCTACATTGACGGCGTAACCCCCTCCGTCGCCCGGGTGCTCGAGGTCCTGGATCGGGAGCGGGTGACGGTGGCGGCCGCCGTTGGCGTCCGCGCCCGGACCGCCCTGGAGTGGCTGTCCCTGGCCTACGACGTCGTCGGCGATAACCTCTACCAGGCGATCCAGAACCAGTCGGGCTACTACGGCATCAAAGCCCCCAACACGCTCAACCACCGTTACATCTTCGAGGACATCCCGATGAGCCTGGTGCCGATTGCGGCGCTCGGTGAACGCTACGGCGTCGCCGTGTCCGGGATTGAGAGCATCATCCGGTTGGCGTGCATCGTCCACCGGACCGACTACCGGCGCCGCGGCCGGACGCTGGACAAGCTCGGCATCCAGCAGCTCAGCGTCAGCGAGCTGACCCGCTACGTCAATGAAGGCGTCATGCCCGGACCGGAGACCGACTCGGCGACATAGCCCGGCTTTCTCCGGGACCTCCCCAGCAACGCCCCGCGTCGGCGGCTCATCATCCCTGCACAAGCAGCTCGAACCCACCGGGTGCGATTGTCCTCTTCTCGCCTCGGCCCTTGAGGCAGAGCGGGCACGCAAGATCCCGGTCATATGAGGGGCGCAGCGGCCGTTCGGCCTTCCGGAAGAGGGAGCCGGCGAGAACGCAGTCCGTCTCGTTGGCTTTAGCACACCGATTCGAGGCGGGCCGAGCTTGTGTCGCAGCTGCCTCGGACGGGTCTGTGCGAGGTCCTCCCCCGTCCGGCGGGGCTGCCCGCCACACAGGGAAAGCGATTCTCATGAGAGGGTGAAGCGCGTCGGTGCCTGGCCCCGACTAGATGAAGACGATCTGGGCCCCTTCGGTCAGATCCATGAAGTCGCTGGCGGTGACGATGTCGATCACGCCGTCGATGAAGTCCTCCTTCTTCAGCCCAAACATATCCACCGACATCTTGCAGCCGTAGAGCTTCGCCCCGCCGTCAACCAGCATCTGAAGGTACTCCCGCACCGTAGGCACGTCGAGTCCCTTCATCTTCTTCTTCATCAGCCAGCTGGCGAAGGCGGTCATGCCGGGGATGACGCCCATGATCTGGGGGATGCCCAAATAGCCGGGAATTCCCATCATGTTCATCTTCATGCTGGCGTTGGCGATCGGCGGGATCTCAAGATGATCGACCCGCGCCCTGTTGATCAAGTCCAATCCCCAGAATGTGAAGAAGATGGTTACGTCAATCCCGTTTCCCAGAGCAGCCCAGCCCATGACCAACGCCGGATAGGCCATGTCCAGGTTGCCCTTCGAGCAGATGAACGCGATCTTGCGGTTTTCCTCAGCCATGCTACTTCTCTCCTCGGAGAACAGCGTCAGGTTGCCGCCCCGAATCAGACGCAGCCTTCGGGTTTGCCCAGGCCGGAGATGCGGGCCACTTTCTTGGCAGGTCCCTTGGGAAAGAGGGCGAACATCTCCTTGGTGGGAATGCCGGCCCCAATGGTGATGCGCCGCAGAGTAGGGGCCTTGCCCGAATTGGCGGCCTCCTGACGACAAAACTCGATCACCTTCCAATGGGCGTCGGTCAGCTCCGGCAGGCCCTCTTCCTTGGCCAGCTCGATGGCGATCTCCTTCGTCCATTCGGCGGCGTTGGTCATGAAGCCTTCTTCATTGACCTGAATTGTCTTGCCTGCGATCGTGCGGGTTGGCATCTTGTCTCTCCTGTGTGTGAGTCTCGTCTCCGATTGGATTCGGGCGGCCTCTGCTATCTTCCGGGCAGGGCCGCGGCAGTCTCGCTGGCTGTGGCCCGGACGCCGATGACGCGCAGGACGCCGAGCAACATGGCCAATCCACGGCGGACGGCTGGATCGCGCATCTGGCGCAGCAGGCCGCTGAGCGAGCTGTCGACGGGCCGGTCGAGTTCCTCGCCGGCGGCCCGCAGGGCACGGCGAGCGTAGGCAAACAGGCCCTTCTGATCCATGGTGGACATCACGTCGACGGCTTTGGCGAACGCCTCGTCGGCCAGCGGCCCGGCGGTGTCGGCCAGATCGGATAGGCTCTCGAGCTGGTCCAACAGGCGCTCGATGTTGCGCCCGTTGCGCAGCACCCGTTTGAACAGCCGCAGCAGGTCCCGCAGGTCTACGTACTCTTGCACCTCTTCCAACTGCTCGACGGAAAGTCGGAAGGCTTCTTCGGTGATCGGCGTCAGGTCGCGCAGCAACTCCGCGCGGTCCTGGCGGGAGCGCTCGGACAGCCGGGCCTGTTCTGCCAGGTAGGCGAGCTGCCCAGTCAGGGCGTCCAGCTTCTGATTCAGTTCGGCCAGGGAGGGATCCATCTTGCCTCCGATCACTTATGCCACTTGCCGGCCATGCTCATGCGTGCCGGCATGGGCAGCTCAAGTCCCTTGAGCAGGATGTTCCAGTACATCCAGCGGAACATCATCTTGCCCCAGTGGTTCATCTCGGTCTCCTGCAGCAGGCTGAACGGCCCAACACCGGGCAGCGGGTAGTGGCCGGGGAGCGGCTCGACGTCATAGTTGAAGTCGATCAGCAGCCCCTTGCCAAATCCCGATTCGATGAAGCAGTTGGCGTGGCCGTCGAACTTGGAGGTCATCTCCAGGCCCTCGACGTAGCGGCACAGGTTCTCGGCGAAGGCCTCGACGGCGAAGTGGGCAACCGAACCCGCCTTCGAGGTCGGAACGTCGGCCGCGTCACCCAGGGCGAAGATGTCGGCGTACTGGGTGGAGAGGAAGGTGTGCTGGTCGACCGGCACGTAGTTGAGTTCGTCCCCCAGGCCGGAGGCGGCGATCACGTCCGCACCCATGTTGAGCGGGATGCTGACCAGCAGGTCA
This sequence comes from uncultured Anaerolineaceae bacterium, assembly GCA_964420755.1. Classification (GTDB taxonomy): domain Bacteria; phylum Chloroflexota; class Anaerolineae; order Anaerolineales; family E44-bin32; genus DATEAV01. The sequence goes on along the minus strand of CAYQUY010000011.1, from coordinate 16,255 downwards.
TACTCCAGCTCGCGCCCGTCGTAGGAGACCAGCTTCCTGGCATCCGGGTCCACGCGCTCAAGCATGAAGTCGGGTTCCACCTTGATGCCCTTGCGGTCGAGGATGTCGCCCAGGTGCTTGGCGGCGATCGGCTTGGTGAAGGCGCCTGAGAGGGGGGTGGCGTAGGTGAGCTCAACGCGATCGCGCATACCGTGCCCGGTGAAGAACCAGTCGGCCAGCATCAGGAACTCGAGTGGGGCGACCGGGCACTTGATCGGGTTCTCGACGACATTGAGCACGAGCCGACCGCCCTTCCATGTGCGCAGGTGCTTGGCCAGCGCGACGGCGCCGTCGGGCGTGTAGAACTCGTGGATCGAACGGCGCCACTCGTGCTCCTTGAGGCCAGGTGTCTGCTCCGGGCGAATATCGGTGCCCGTGGCGATCACCAGGATGTCGTAGTTGAGCAGGCGGCCGTCGCTCAGCCTGACGTGCTTCTTCTCCGGGTCGATGACCTCGATCCGGGACATGATCAACTCGACGTTCGGGGGAATGAAATCGCGGCGAGGCTTGATGACGTCCTCTCGCGAGTACATGCCGAAGGGGATGAAGAGAAATCCCGGCTGGTAGTAGTGGATCTCGCTCTGATCGACGATGGTGGCCCGCCACTCGTTTCCGTTCAGCCCATGGCACAGGCGGTTTACAACCATCGTCCCGGCCGTGCCGGCGCCCAGGACCACCAGCTTTTTCATCGAGCACCTCCCGCCTCGATTGGGGCTTCGCCGCTTGAGGGAACGGACTCGGCCAGCGCCGCCTGGCTCTTCAGCCGGCTGGCAAGCACAGCCCGCAGCAAGTCGAGCACCTGGATGATGCGGGGATCGGCCAGCGTGTAGACAACCGATTGTCCCTCTCGCTGGGCCAGGGCCAGGCCGCGCTCGCGCAGGATGTTGAGGTGGCGGGAGGCGGTGGATTGCTTGACGCCTAGAGCCTGGGCCAGGTCGCCGACGTTGCTGGGCTTGTCATGGAGGGCGTAGAGCATCAGGATGCGCCGCGGGTCGGCCAGCGCTGAACAGATCCCTGCGTGCAGCATGGCGATCTCCTGGCTGAGCGCACTCGTGATCATGGTCTCCACCTCCGCAGGTTTTCCGCGTCGTCGGTACGGACGGATGGCAGAAGGATACTTGGACTAACTCGGTCCGTTTAGTGATGTTTCTCATGCGATTCCCGATGATTTGTCATATGCGTTTGAGCAGGGATGCCCATATACGCGTTACCCGATCCCCCGCGCGGGTGATGCGCTTATCCCCCGCCCGGTTTCCACCCTGGGCGGGATGGTTTTCCTCCCCGGTATGCGGTATAAGTAGAACAAAAGTTCTAATCTCAAACCGGCTTGGAGCCGAACCTGGTATCCGGAAAGCGGTGACCCATGCAGAACGCCCTGATCCCCCTTGCCCCCTCCGACTTCCCCATCCCGGCTATCGACACCCGGCTGCTCGACGAGCTCATCCAACCGCGCCTCACTCTCTTCTGGGGGACACAGGAGCCAACCCGGACGCTGCTGGCAGCCGCCACCGTCATGGCCTCACGCGGACTGCCCTTGCGCCTCTTCGACGGCGGCAACCGCTTCGACGGCTACTTCGTCGCCCGCCTGGCGCGGCGCCTGAGCGCCCATCCCCGCGCCACCCTCGGCCGCATCCGCATCTCGCGCGCCTTTACCTGCTTCCAGCTGGCCGAGCTCATCGAGAACGCCCCGGCCAGCCCGGAACCGCTCTTCGTCCTCGACCTCCTGGCGACCTTCTACGACGAGAGCGTGCCGCTGCCCGACTCGGAGCGCCTCCTCTCCAACACCATCACCCACCTGAAACGCCTGGCGACGATAGGCCCGGTCATCGTCGGCGCGCGCCAGCCGCCGACACTGGTCGCTCCGCGGCCTTCGACCGGAGGCCTGGCGCTAGACCGCAGGGTCCAGGATCGCGGGATCTTGCTCGACAGTTTGCAGGCTGCCGCCGACGCCGCCTGGATGATGCGGGCGCCCCTGGTCGAGGAGCCGGCGCAGCCGAGGTTGTTTTGAAGCCCGTGCACGCGTGTGAAGACACGGGGAGGTGACTATGGGCCGTACCCTTCCTTCCATCACCCAGACCTTCCTGCACGAGGAGCAGTCACTGGCCCGCTTCCGCCGCGCCCTGCGCCGGGAGGATCAGCTCGCCCTCGACGACCTGCTTGCCGCCTCCCGCCGCCACCTGGCCGCGGCGGCCTACGCCTCCCACCTCCTGCCCTTCGAGGTCATGCTCCTGGCCATGCTCGTCGAGGAGCATCGGGAGGTCATGCGGCTGCGGGATCAAGTGGCAACGCTGCTCGGCGATGATCCGGAGGACAAAGGCTAGCCATGGGCAACGCGGATTGCACAGGCAGAGGCTTCCTCTCCGCTCTCGCCCTCCGTTCAATCCGTGCCATCGATGGCTGGGGATGAAGCCGTGACCACGCTCTACGGCTGGCTCTTCGACGTCTACCCGTCTGGCGACGGCGTCACCGTCTGGCTGATCGACGGCGACGGCCGCTCGCACGCCCTGCGCGACCACCTCACCCCGGTCTTCTACGCCCGCGGGCCACGGGAGGATCTCCGCGCCGTCTGCCAGATGCTGCGCGCCCAGCGCGCCCGGGTCGATCTTCGCCGCACCGAGCGCCACGACCTGTTCCTCGACCGGCAGGTTGAGGTGCTTCAGGTGGGGGTGCCCATCCCGGCCCGCTTCCCCGCCCTCTTCCGCCAGACCGCCGACTTCCGCCCCGGCCTCACCTACTACGACGCCGACATCCCCTTGCCGCAGCGCTACGTCCTGTCCCGAGGGATCTTTCCCCTGGCTCACTGCGCCGTCGAACATGAGGATGGGCAGATTCGCCAGATTGAGGCCCTCGACTCGCCCTGGGAGGCCGAGTACCGTCTGCCGCCACTGCGCCTGATGACCTTGCGCCTCTCGGGCGAGCTGGCTGACCCAGCCCGAGGGCACCGCGGCGATCTGCTGGTTGAGGTCGACGGCCGCCAGTTCGGCTTCCAGCGGGAGCACTCACGCCAGCTCGTCCTCGGCCTGGCCCGCCTGCTCCAGCAGTACGACCCCGACTTGATGATCACCGCCTACGGCGACTCCTATATCCTCCCCCGCCTGCTCGACCTGGCCCGCCGCTACCGGATTCCTCTTCCCCTCAACCGGGACCCGAACCTGACCGTGGCCCACAAGCCCGCCCATTCCTACTTCTCCTACGGCCGGGTGGTTTTCCGCAACGAGCAGCACCTGCTCTTCGGCCGCTGGCACATCGACCGCCAGAACGCCTTTCTCGCCGACGACTATGGCCTCGATGGGACACTCGAGATCGCCCGCCTCACCGGCCTGCCGGTCCAGACCGTGGCCCGCGTCTCCACTGGCACCGGCATCAGTGCCATGGAGGTCAACACAGCCGTCCGCCACGGCATCCTGGTCCCCTGGCAGAAACGCCATCCGGAGACGCTTAAGACAGGGCTCGAGCTGCTCACGGCAGACAAGGGCGGTCTGGTTTACAACCCGATCGCCGGCCTGCACGAGCACGTGGCCGAGCTCGATTTCACCGCCATGTACCCCAGCATCATGGTCCGCTTCAACCTCTCACCCGAGACTGTGGGCGCCTCTTGCTGCCAGGGGAAGCCGGTGCCCGAGATCGGCACCCTGGTCTGCCAGCACCGCCAGGGGCTGGTGCCCGAGACCCTGGCCCCGCTCCTGGAGAAGCGCGCCCGCTACAAGGCCCTCATCCGGGAGCTGCCCGAAGGGGACAAGCGCAAGGAGGTCTACCGCCGGCGCTACTCCGCCCACAAGTGGCTCCTCGTCACCTGCTTCGGTTACCTCGGCTACAAGAACGCCCGCTTCGGGCGCATCGAGGCGCATGAGGCCGTCACCGCCTACGGCCGGGAGGTCTTGCTGCAAGCCAAGGAATTGGTCGAGGAGCGCGGCTTCCGCGTCCTGCACCTGTACGTGGATGGGTTGTGGATCTACCGCCCCGGTGCAACCCGCCGGCCCGACTATGAGGGATTGCTGGCCGAGATCCAGCGGCAGACCGGCCTGCACATCAGCCTGGAAGGGGTCTATCGCTGGATCGCCTTCCTGCCATCCCGCACTGAACCCCGAGTCTCGGCGGCCAATCGCTACTTCGGCGCCTTTGAAGACGGTGAGATCAAAGTGCGCGGCATCGAGGCCCGCCGCCACGACACGCCTCGCTTCATTAAGGAAACGCAGCTGAGGTTGCTCGAGATCCTGGCCGAGGGGCGAGACGCGGCCGGGTTCCGCGCCGCGCTGCCATCGGCCATGGCCTGTGCCCGTCAGCGTCTGGCGCAGCTGCAGGCCGGCCAAGTTCCCCCCTCCGAGTTGATCGTCACCCACCGCCTCTCGCGCCAGCCGCAGGAGTTCGTCGTCCGCACCGTCGCCGCCCGCGCCGCCAAAGAGCTCGTCCAGGCCGGCGTTGCGCTCAGCCCGGGCGAGGATTTGCGCTTCCTGCTGGTCTCCGGTCCAGAGAAAGCCAGAACCTGGGAGCGGCTGACCGGCGGCGAGGCGTACGACCGCCCGGCCTACACCGAATGGCTGCTGCGCTCGATCCACAGTCTGCTGGCCCCGGTCGGCGTCGACCGGGAAACGCTGGATACCTGGCTGCTGGGGAACGCCGGCTACTGGGGCCCGCCGGGCATCCTGCCGCCCCCGGGCGCCGATGGCCGGCTGCCGCTTCTGGCGCGGTTCGGGAGAGACCGCCCGAGGTTGAGCCGATCGCTCAGGCAGTCACCGCCTGAAAAGCATCCCGCTCTCCCCAGGCCGAAGACCACGGCGCTGGCGCGAACCGGGGCCTGTTCGCCGCCCCCTCCCATCAGCCATGTTATGATCGCCTCCACGGCTGACGAGGGGGTTGGCGGGTAAGGCAACCGCCAACATCCCGTATCTCGACCGCCCATCCCACGTCACAAGAGTAGACGATGCCTCACCCAGAAACCGAGTGGTTGGCCGGAGCCCGTCGTCTGGATGAGAAGGTGTTGGGCGAGATCTATGATGTGCTCAGCCCGGCGCTCTACCTCCAATGGCCGCAAGGTCTCGATTCCATTTGACGTCCGTGGTCGTGTCATGGTATCATGCGGCCTGCTTTGAGCCGCTCGGCTGCGCACCGAGCCGCTGCCGTTTGCCTTCTCAAGGAGCATCAGATCAGCGCATCAGACTATCGCATCAATGAAGACATCCGAGTGCGGGAGGTCCGGCTGATCGGGCCCGATGGCCAGAATGTGGGCGTGGTCCCGATCGGTGAGGCGCTCCGGATTGCGCAGGAGGCCAGCCTCGACCTCGTTGAAGTAGCGCCCAACTCGGACCCACCAGTCTGCCGTGTTCTCGACTACGGCAAGTTCTTGTACGAGAAGGCAAAGAAGGACCGCGAGGCGCGTAAGGCCCAGACCAGGATCGAGATCAAGGAGATCCGCCTCCGGCCCAAGACCTCCGACCACCATCGTTCCTTCAAGATCCGGGACGCGCGGCGCTGGCTGGGGGAGGGCAAGAAAGTTCGGGTGCGCATCCGGTTCCGGGGCCGAGAGATCAGCTATCCCGAGATCGCCCTGGAAGATCTACAATCGATCGCCAAAGATCTGGCCGATATCGGGGCCATCGAACAGGCCCCCAGCATGGAGGGCCGGACCATCTTCATGCTCATATCGCCGGCCAAACCGAAGTAGCACGCGGCCGGACTGCAGATAACCCAGGTTGACTTGTCCCCGCGGACAGCAACGCCGTCCGCGGAGCTTTCTCCCCGAGGGTCACCCTGGCGGGAGTGGTAGATAGAGGGAAGGAGTGTGGCCGTGCCCAGAAAACCGAAGACCCACGGCAAACTCAAGCTGAAGACGCACAAGGCGACCTCCAAGCGCTTCCGCGTCAGCGGGGCGGGCAAGCTTCTCCGCACCAAGGGAGGCAAGAGCCACCTTCGCCGCCGCCGATCGGAGCGCACCAAGCGCCTGCTGGCGGAGATGGTCCCCGTTAAGGGCAAGGGGATTGCCAAGCGCGTCCGCCGCCTGGCGCCCTACCTCGGCAAGTAGAGGGCCCGGCGTCGATCACCGATCGTCCCGTTTCGTTGGCGCGGCCGTTGGGTGCAAGCAACAGGCGCGGCTCCTAGAGCGCCGGCGCCCAGGGGTCGCAGGAGAGTAGACCGTGGCACGCACCAAGGGCGGAATCGTAACCCGCCGACGTCATAAGAAGATCCTTCGTCTCACTTCGGGCATGTATGGCACCCGCCACCAGCTCTTTCGCCGGGCCAATGAGGCCATGCTGAAGAGCCTGTGGTACTCCTACCGGGACCGCCGCACCCGCCGACGCGATCTGCGTCGGCTGTGGATCGCCCGCATCAACGCCGCGGCTCGCCTGAACGGCACAACCTACAGCCGGCTGACCCATGCCCTGAAGGTGGGCGATATCCGCCTCAACCGCAAGATGCTGGCGGACCTCGCCGTGCGCCAGCCTCAGGCCTTCACCGCCGTCGTCCGGGCCGCCAAAGCCTGATCCGGCATATCCCTAAACGACGACAAGGCTCCCGGACCCCATTGGCCGCCGGGAGCCAATGTCTTCCCAGGCCCTCCGTCATCTTCATCGGCGGGCTTCGATATCCGGCCTCTCCTGCTGCGAGATCGTCTCGCGCCCCAGCATCGATGTTGGTCAGGGCGCGACAAGCTTGGGATGGTTGATCCGAAGCCGGCTTTTGACGACCTCCTTGAACTTCATCGCCTCCTTAAGGAGCTCCTTGGCTTCGGTCCCCGATATCTGCCCGCTTCGGTCATAGCTGCTGATGTTTCTCTTCGTTTGGCAGCTGTCGAAGTAGCCTGCTAGCTCACTGACCTCAGCGCCCATTACGAGAGGCAGCGCCATAAAGGTGGTCTGGTGGTCGCCGATTCCGTCCGTCCTGAATCCGGCACAGTGAAGCGGAATGGTCGCCAGGGCAACGGCGGCTTCGTAGGCGGTCATGAATCAACGGGCCGTGGACACGCCGGCGACGCGTGCGTCCTTCAGGTCGCGCTCGGCCAGCCGCAGCAGACCATCAACTTCCCTTCGGCTTGTCTTGTGCGGCCGAGGCTTGCCGAGTGCCCGCAATTCGTTCAAGCTCATCCTCTCCCCCTACCAGAAAGATCTTTGGCTCCGCCAGGATGGTGAGCAAGAAGTGGTTGCCATGGGCGACCCTGTTGCGGAACTCCTTCTCGGTGAAGACGACGGGATTGATGTCCCGCCCCAGGCTCTCGCGGGCCGGCGCCAGCAGCCCGGCGAGAAAGCGGCTGCTGACCGAGCCGATCACCATAAGGTCGACATCGCTGGAGGCGGTGTCCGTTCCAAGGGCATAGGAGCCGAACAGAAAGGCCGCCGCGATCTCCCCCGAAGCCTGCATCAGGAGGGCTCGCAGCAGGTCGCCCAGGCCGACTGTCTTGATAAGCAATGATTTCAACTCCGGATATACAACGGCCTGCCGGTTCGCCTGGTAGTACTTGCGGTTTCCCTCAACGGTGGATGTCAGAATGCCACTTGCCTGCAGGCGAGCAAGCTCTCTTTGCACGGCGCGCACGGGAAGTCTGGTCCGCGCGGCAATCTCCCGCAAGTAGTAACGTTGCCCCGCGTTGAGGAGCAGGAGCTTCAGGACGGCCAACCGCGCCTGCGATGTGAACAGCGATTCGGCAATCGACGCCCGTCGTATACTTTTTGTAGTCATTTGTATACAGAATGTATACGTGGTCCAGGAGGGAGTCAAGTGGGCCACGGAGAGAGGAGGACTCATTGTAGAATCTCACAAGGAGATCACGCGTGTCCAAGGTCATCTGCGAGCACATCCTGCCCTCCGGCCAGGCGCTCCGCCTCGTCCATGGCGACCTGACAGAGGAGCGGGTTGACGCCATCGTCAACGCCGCCAATGCGCAGCTGGCACATGGTGGCGGCGTAGCCGGGGCCATCTCCCGCCGGGGCGGCCCACAGATTCAGGCCGAGAGCGATGCCTGGGTGCGGCAGCACGGTCCGGTACCGCACGACCGCCCCGCCGTGACCGGCGGCGGCCGCCTCCCCTGCCGGCACGTCATCCACGCCGTCGGCCCGGTTTGGGGCGAGGGAGACGAGGACGCCAAACTCGCCTCGGCCGTTTCTGGCTCCCTGGCCGTCGCTGACGAGTTGGGCCTAACCAGCTTGGCTCTCCCGGCGATCTCAACCGGCATCTTCGGATTCCCAAAGGACCGCGGAGCACGCGTCATCTTGGATGCCATCGTCACGTATCTTCAGGCCCATCCTCAGACCCCGCTGCATGAGATTCGAATCACGTTGATCGATTCGCCATCCGTCGCCATCTTCGCTGAGGAATTCGGCCGGCGATGGCCAAGCTCTGTAACCACCCAGGAGTAGGCGGATTGCCGGCGAGGTAGCCCCCCGCCCGGCAAGCGCCCTGTATCGGATGATTACCTCCACCAGCAACCCTCGCGTCAAGTGGGTTCGCGCCCTGCAGTCCAGGCGGCATGCCCGCGAGGAGGAGAAGGCCTTCGTTATCGAAGGCGTCCGCCTGGCGCGCGAAGTTGTGGCCACTGGCCTCCCTGTCCGCCTGGTCTTCCACACCGAGAGCTTGGATGCCCGCGGCCGCGGCCTGGTCAACAGCCTGGCGCGCCTGGGAGCTGAGGTCGAGACCGTCTCCGAGGCCGTTCTGGCTGCCTGCTCGGACACCGAGACACCCCCGGGGCTGCTGGCCGTCCTGCCCATGCCCGAGCTCGCTCCGCCGGATCCGCTCACCCTGGCCCTGGTCGCCGATGGCCTGGCCGACCCCGGCAACCTGGGGACCCTCCTTCGCACCGCCTGCGCCGCTGGCGTCGAGGTGCTCTTCCTCACCGAAGGGACGGTCGATGCCTTCAATCCCAAGGTTGTGCGCGGGGCCATGGGTGCCCATCTGCGGCTGCCGATTGTATCCGTACCGGCCTCTGAGCTGCCCCAGCGGCTCGCCGGGCTGAGGGTCTGGCTGGCCGAGGCCCGACAGGGTGAGCCCTACGACCGTGTTGACTGGCGGCCCCCGTCCGCGCTGGTGATCGGCGGTGAGGCCCGCGGCCCACAGGAGTCCGCCCGGGCCCTGTCGCCCAACCTGGTTCACATCCCCATGCACGCCGGCAGCGAATCCCTTAATGCGGCGGTCGCGGCAGCGGTCATCCTGTTCGAGATCGCCCGCCAACGAGACCTGCAGCGAGGCTCACGATGAATGTGCGCGCCCTGACTGGCTTCCTCGATCCCGGCTGGCCCCTTGACCCGCGCCGTATCGACGGCCTGGCTGCCTGCCTGACAGCCCTTCGGGCGCAGCTGACCGATTCGGGCTACACCGTTCAGAGCCTCCGGCTGGCCACGCCTCCACCTAGCAGGATGTCCCACGCTGTGCCTCCCGCGGAGCGCCCCGACCTGGCGCGCCAGCTCGAGGCCGAGTGTTTCGCCCATGGCATCGACTATGGCGCCCTCGGGCCGGTGCTGCCAAACGAGCCCGAAGGCTACGCCGTTGTGCCCGACGTCTTGCGCGCCACCGAGAACGTGTTCGCCTCCGGCTTCTTCGCCGACGCCGAAGGAGGTCTGTCGATCAGCGCTGCCCTGGCCTGCGCACAGGTAATTACCAAGTCCGCAGTCGTTTCCCCTGACGGCTTCGCCAACCTGCGCTTCGCTGCCCTGGCCAATGTGCCTCCCGGCGCACCCTTCTTCCCGGCTGCCTACCACGAGCCGGGGATGTCGCCGGCGTTTGCCATCGCCGTCGAGGGCGCCGAGCTCGCCGTCGACGCTCTGCACGAGGTGCCATCCCTTGCCGTTGCCCGGCGCCGCCTGACTGGGATGGTGGAGGCGCACGCCGCTGCCCTCGCCCGATCCGCCCTGTTCGTGGCGGCTGACCACGAAGCCCGCTTCCTGGGGATCGATTTCTCCCTGGCCCCCTTCCCCGAACACACCCGCTCTCTAGGCGCCGCGCTCGAGTCATTCGGCCTGCCAGCCGTCGGACTGGCCGGGACGGCCGCGGCAGCTGCCTTTCTTACTGACTGCCTCGAACAGGCCCAATTCCTGCGCACTGGCTTCTGTGGCCTGCTCCTACCTCCGCTGGAAGACGACACGCTCGGCCGCCGCGCCGCCGAAGGCATCCTCACTGTCAAGGATCTGCTCCTTTACTCCACCATTTGCGGCACCGGCCTGGACACGATCCCCCTCCCGGGCGATACCAGGCCCGAGGCCATCGCCGCGGTCCTGCTCGACCTTGGCGCACTGGCGTTGCGCCTGGGCAAGCCCCTCACCGCGCGCCTCCTGCCCATCCCTGGCAAAGCGGCCGGCGACAAGATCCACTTCGACTTCGCCTACTTCACCGATAGCCAGGTGATGTCCCTCTCGGCCCAACCCCTGACGGGCCTCTTGGCCGGTTCGGGAACCCTCGACCTCGGCCCCCGGTTGACGGACACGGCCGCTTGACAAGGACCCCGGGGTTGACCCCCAACCGCAAAGCCCACCCGTCGGAGACTGCATCCCGCGATCCCTCTCTACGTGATACCAGACCGCGAGAGGACGGCGACGCTTCCCCGGTTGACCCGCCGCTTGCCGACCGGTAGAATGCCCCTGCGATGGACTTGCTGGAAGGTCTGAACCCCCAACAGCGCCAGGCCGTCACCGCCCCTCCCGGGCCGGTCTTGGTCCTGGCCGGCCCGGGTTCGGGCAAGACCCGCGTCTTGACTCACCGCCTGGCATACCTGGTGCGAGAACGCGGCGTCGACCCCGGCCAGATCATGGCCGTCACCTTCACCAACAAGGCCGCCCGCGAGATGATCTCGCGCGTCGAATCCCTGCTCGGAAGCCGGGTGGGCGTCAGCCTGGGCACCTTCCACGCCCTCTGCGCGCGCATGCTGCGCCGGGAGGCCGGCCATCTGCCCTTCGGCCGCGACTTTGTCATCTTTGATGAGGAGGACCAGCGGACGCTGATCCGCCGGGCTCTCAAGAGCCTTGACCTCGACCCGCGTCAGGTGCAACCAGGCCGCATCCAGGACGCGATCTCCTCCGCCAAGAACGAGCTGGTCGGTCCCGAGGCGTATGCCTCTACCTCGTACTTCGCCGAGATCACCCGCCGCGTCTATGAGCGCTATCAGCGCCTGCTGCTCGACAACAACGCCCTAGACTTCGACGACCTGCTGCTGTGGGCGGTGCGGCTGCTGCAGGAACATGGCGACATCCAGCAGGCCTACCAGCGACGCTACCCGCACATCCTGGTCGACGAGTTCCAGGACACCAACACCTCCCAGTACGAGCTGCTGCGCCTGCTGGCACGGCCGCAACCTGACCTCTTCGTCGTGGGGGATCCCGACCAATCGATCTACCGCTGGCGCGGCGCCGACTACCGCAACGTCCGTCGCTTCCAGGAGGACTATCCCCAGGCCCAGGTGATCCTGCTCGAGCAGAACTACCGCTCGACGCAGACCATCCTCGACGCAGCCATGGCCGTCATCAACCGCCAGCAGGGGCGTCATCTCAAGCGGCTCTTCACCGACCGCGGCCCAGGCCTCCAGATCACCTACTACGAAGCCTACGACGAGGCGGATGAGGCCCGTTTTGTGGTCGACACGATCGCCAACCTGACGCTGGCCCAGGAGGCCAACCCGGCCGACTGCACGGTGATGTATCGTACCAACGCTCAGTCCCGTCCCTTGGAAGAGGCCTTCTTCCAAGCCGGCTTGCCTTACCGCCTGGTCGGGGCGCAACGCTTCTACGGACGGCGCGAGATCAAGGACCTGATCGCCTACCTTCGCCTGATCCAGAACCCGGCCGATGAGGTCGGCCTGCTGCGCATCCTCAACACCCCGCCTCGAGGCATAGGAGCCAAGACCATCGAGACACTTGTCGAGGTGGCGCAGCGGGCCAAGCTTTCCCCTGCCCGGGTTCTGCTCGATCTCGCCCAGGAGGAGACCTCCGAATTCGCCGGTGCGTTTGATGGACGCACCGGCACTAAGTTGGCCGCCTTCGGTCGGAGCCTAGCCGCGTGGATCGAGGCTGCCCCCTCGCTTACCGCGGCGGCGCTCATGGACCGAGTCCTGTCCGACACCGGCTATCGGGGACACCTGGATGACGGCACAGAGGAAGGCGCGGAACGCTGGGAAAACGTCCTGCAGCTGCATGCCGCGGCCGAGGAGTTCGACGAAACCGGCCTGTCAGCCTTCCTTGAGCAGGTAGCCCTCGTCTCCGACCAGGACACCCTCACCGATTCGCTTAACGCCCCGACGCTGCTCACCGTCCACGCCGCCAAGGGACTGGAATTCCCGGTCGTCTTCCTCATCGGCCTGGATGACGGCATCTTTCCCCACCAGCGGTCATTTCCGGATGCGGAAGCCATGGCGGAGGAGCGGCGCCTGTTCTACGTCGGCATCACGCGGGCCCAGGATCGCCTGTACATGGTGCGGGCCTTCCGCCGGGCTCAGTTCGGCGTGACCGATCCCTCCCGCTTCCTCACCGACATCCCCATCGACCTGATCGCCGGCCCTGCTCCCAGCCGTCAGACGCGGGAGCAGGCTTCATTCGCCCGGCAGACCCGCTGGGAGCCGCAGCCCGAGCCTGCACCCCGCTATCGGACGGGGATGCGAGTGGTTCACCCTGTCTTTGGTGAGGGCCTGGTTCTGGAATCCCGCCTGGCCAGCGGTGACGAGGAGGTCACGATCCAGTTCGAGGGTCCTGGCCTCAAGCGCCTGGCGGCCTCGCTGGCCCGGCTGGAGATCCTGGAGGAGTGAGATGAGAATCTTCCTCACCGGCGGTGCAGGTTACATCGGATCCGTCGCGGCCAAAACCCTCCTTGAATCCGGCCATACAGTGACCGTCTACGACTCCTTCGTCACGGGCCATCGTCAAGCCATCCCCGCCGGTGCCCGGCTGGTCGGAGCCGACCTGGCCGATCAACAGGCGCTGCGGTCTGCCCTGCAGGCCGAGCCCTACGATGCCGTGATGCACTTCGCCGCCTTCATCGAAGCCGGCGAGAGCATGACCAACCCCGGCAAGTACTTCCGCAACAACCTGGGCTGCTCCCTGGTCCTGATCGAGGCTTGCGTTGCCGCCGGCATCCGGCGCTTCGTGTTCTCCTCCTCCGCCGCAGTGTACGCCTCGAGCGACGAGCCTCTTGATGAGGAGGCGCCCCTCGGCCCAGCCAACGTCTACGGCCAGACCAAGCTGATGATTGAGCAGACCCTCGAGTGGTATCGGCGCATCCATGGCCTGCGCTATGCTTCCTTGCGCTACTTCAACGCCGCTGGCGCGCTGCCTGGCATGGGTGAGGCTCACCAGCCCGAAAGCCATCTCATCCCGCTCGTGCTCCAGGTTGCCCTGGGGCAGCGCCCGCACGCTGAGATCTTCGGCACCGACTACCCGACACCCGACGGCACCTGTATCCGGGACTACATCCACGTCGCCGACCTCGTCTCGGCCCACCTGCTGGCGCTCGAGGCTCTCGGGGAGCATGATCACCTGGTCTACAACCTCGGCAACGGTTCAGGGGTTTCGGTGCGCCAGGTCATCGAGACGGCCCGCCAGGTGACCGGCCATCCGATCCCCGCCGTCGAGTCGGCGCGCCGTCCCGGCGACCCACCCCGACTGGTGGCCTCGGCCGAAAGGATCCGCCGGGACCTCGGCTGGACTCCTGTCTACCCGGACCTGCGCCAGATCGTGGCCAGCGCGTGGGAGTGGCATCGCCAGCACCCCACTGGCTACGCCTGCTAATCCTCACGCTCCTCTGCCCGAGGTGCCGGCACATCCTCCCGCAGCCAGGCGCCCCCGAGGTTCGGCCGCCAGCCCGGGCCTTCGGTGCGGTTGACAAATCGGGCGGACTTCTGTATACAGGTAGACAGGTACACAAGCCATGAACCGGGCCATCGACAAGTCCAACCCCATCCCCCTCTACCTCCAACTGGCCAACTGGCTGGAAGGCCAGATTTCGGGCGGCAGCCTGTCGGTTGGCTCGAAGTTGCCATCCGAGAACACCCTGGCGGCGGAGTTTGAGCTCAACCGCAACACCGTCCGTCATGCGATCTCCCTGCTGGTGCAGAAGGGCCTGGTTGAGAAGCAAAAGGGGCTGGGGACTTTCGTCCGCCGCGAGGTTGGCCTCCACCCCATCCACGAGCTGGGCACGATGACCAGCTTCGTCGACGACTTTGACGTGGCCGATGTGGAGGTTGAGAACGTCGTCCTGAGCAAGGGCCGCGCTCGAGCCTCCGCCGAGCTGGCCGCCAAGCTGATGATCCAGCCCGGCGATGCCGTGGTCAGACTGGAGAGGCTGCGCATCGCCGACAGGACCCCCTTTGTGCTCGAGATCGGCTACTACCCCTTCGAGGGATTCCACCGCCTGCTCGAGGCGGACCTGACCGGTTCGATGTATCAGCTCCTGCTGGACGAGTTCAACGCAGACCTGCACCACTCGGTACAGACGCTGCGCGCCGTCCGGCCGACGAAGGACATCGCCCTCAAGCTCGGCATCAGCAAGTCGATCCCATGCGTCTTCCTGGAAAGCCTAGCCTATACCTCCAAGGACGTGTGCCTTGAAGTCCTGCAGTCTTACTTCCGTGGCGACCGGTACCTCTTCCGCGTCGAGGCGGGTCAGTATCGGCGGGAAATGCGTTCCTCAGCCTTGCGCTAGAATGGCCGGAGGCTTTCTCGACCACCAAGACAGCCTCTCAGCTGTTCGTGGCGGGGTGGTAGAATCCCGCCTCCGTCGACATGAAAAGGGGAAGACCCGCCGACAGGGTAACAGCCAGAGGATCCTCCAGGACGGTGGCCGCCGACGGAATGTACGCCGGAGGAGCGCCTCGCGGGCCTGGCATACCTGTTTGACCAGGTCCTGCCCGGGATGCGGGCGGATGGCGGTCTGGGCGGGAATTGCGTCGCATGGCTTTGGTTGGAACCCGTGCATAGGAGAGCACCATGAAGAGCGTTGACGAGTATTTCGTCCCCTGGCTGAAAGGCCAGGAGATGTACATCTCATCACACATCGAGCTCGCCTGGAGAGATCCTAAGCTACGCAGGATGATGTCGAATGAGAATCCCTTCGCGCCGTCGAAGAAGGTTCTCGAAGCGATCCAGAAGTACGGCGCCATGGGCAATCGCTATCCCGATCAGGGGCTGGTGGTGCGGGGCAAGATCGCCCAGATCAATGGCCTGGAAGGACCCGAGAACGTCCTGCTGGGCAACGGCTCCAGCGAGGTCTACGACATGCTCTGGCGCAGCTTCGTGGCTCCCGGGGAAGAGGTCATCCAGCACACGCCCTGTTTCGGAATCTACAAGCTGCGCTGCGCCACCGTGGGCGGTAAGCTGGTCTCGGTCCCCATGATCTACAAGGACCGCCAGCTGCTCTTCGATGCCAGCGCGATCGTCAAGGCGATCACCTCCAAGACTAAGACCATCGTCATCGCCAACCCCAACAACCCGACCGGCAATTTCATGGACACGCGGGACCTGATTAAGATTGCCGAGACAGGCGTCCCGCTGGTGGTGGACGAGGCGTACGTCGAGTACGCGGGGCTGGGCAAGTCACAGATCGGCCTCATCCAGGAATACCCCAATGCCATCGTCACCCGAACCCTGTCGAAGGCCTACGGGCTGGCGGGGCTGCGCTTCGGCTATGCCCTGGGGGACAAGGAGGTCATCGGGCAGATCGCGGCCACGCTGATCCCGTGGAACGTGGGCACCATCCCCATGTGGGCTGCCCTGGCCGCCTTCGAAGACACGGAAGCGCTCAAAGAACGTGTCGATCACAACAACAGCGAGCTTATGTTTATCGAAGAGTCGCTCAGCGAGGTCCCCGGGCTGACCGTCTTCCACTCGTATGGCAACTACGTTCTCTTCGACGCCAAGGACTGCGGCAAGAAGGGCAAGGATGTCGTCGAGTACTGCCAGAAGAAGGGCATGATTCTCCGTCAGCAGTCCGACATGTACGGCAGCGATGGTTGGTTCCGCATCACGGTTGGGACGAAAGAGGAGAACCGAGCGGTGGTGGCGGCGATCAAGGAGTTCCTCACCAGCTAGCCCGCGTCGGTGCTCAGTCGAGGATCGCTCGGAGACGTCCGGGCCAGTGCCAGGCGCCGAAACGGGTGTGATGACAGGGTGGGGGAGGAATCCCACCGGACCGAACAACAGGACGGCGTCCCCACGTTGGGTAGGCCCTCCTTGACCAGCCCAACATGCATCTCACTTCAGCCTAGGAGGCTGCTGCAATGGCAGAAAGCGTTGTCGAACGGCTACAGAAGACCAAT
>CAYQUY010000010.1:0-21723 GCA_964420755.1 uncultured Anaerolineaceae bacterium | reverse complement strand
GGCTGGACCTTCTTGAAGAGCCGAGGGACGGTCTCGACATTGTGGTTGAGGATCTCAGGACGGGCATCACCATCTCTTGCGGCAGCGCCTTTCAAAGTCATCGAGGCATGGGTCTCGTGTTGGGGTGGCCTTATCCGATAATTCGCTTGAACACTTCCAAGCTGATATTCCGTCCGCAGACTACCGCGGCTACCTTCTTTCCCTTGAGCCGCTCCTTTCGTTTGAGCAGACCCCCAACGCCCAGGGCTCCCGAACCTTCAACCACGAGGCGGTGTCGCTCGAACAGAAGGCGAATGGATTCCTCGATCTCTTCTTCGGTGAGCAACACAATCTCCTCCACAAATCGCTGACACGGCTCCAGTGTGATGCTATCTAGATCCATGTTGCCACGGCAGGTATCTGCTAGTGTCGGGAGGGTCTCAAGCTCGACTACCTTGTTAGCTCGCATGGATTCATACATCACAGGGGAGTTCTCCGGCGAGACGCCAAAAACCTCAACCTTGGGGTTGTGGAACTTCAGCCAACCCGCTGACCCCGCAAGCAATCCCCCTGACCCACAGGCGAAGAGGGCGGCATCCACGTCGGGAAGCTGCTTGGAAATCTCGTACCCGCAAGTTCCCTGCCCGCCAACTACTATGGGATCGTTGTATGGCGACACGTAGATCCTGTCCTGTTCATCCGCAACACGCCGGGCCTCCTTCTCCGCATCCCACGCGGATTCGCCACGGATGACCAGATCCACCCCATGGGCTTTCAACAGCTCCAGACGTGATGGCTCAATATCCTCGGCAACGTAGATAGTGGCACGATGTTTTCGAATCCTCGCAGCCTCGGTAACCGCCAAGGCGAAATTACCGGTAGAGGCAGCGACGATCCCTTTGTCGAGTTCCGCTTCGGTGAGCGATAGGATCTTGTTGACGGCACCACGAAACTTGAATGAAGAGGTTCTCTGCATCGAGTCTAGCTTGAGCCAGACTTCGCCCTCAATCCTATCGCTGAGATAGATGGAGTACTCTAGAGGCGTGGGTGAAAGATAATCCTTGCATCTTTCGATAGCCTCCAAGACTAGCTTCGGTACGTTCACTTGCTCCTGGCTCTCGCTTGTCATAATCCGTCCCTCATAAGTTCTTTGTCCCCAGCTTCTGTTGCAGCGAAGACAGGATGAGCAAGGTTGCACGGCAAAGAGGCTGTGCCGAAACAGATGGTATGCTCTTGAACGGCGATCATACTAGCCCCCAGCCCGAGAACAAAGGTCAACGATGCACGTAGGATCATAGACAAGATCGGCGAGAGCGGCATGTTGATCTTCAGCAGGTCGAGGGTCGAAAGCATCTTCGGCTGTCCCTGCCCGACCGACCAGCCGACTACACCCAGGTTCAGCACGGTGCGGCGTTGCTGGCAAGCCTGCTTGGCCTGCCCTTCGAAGGTAGCACGAACGGCATCGACTGCTCCGAGGCACTGAGCAGCCCGTGAACCTTGTGTGGCTGACGGACGATCATGATCGCCAGGGCTTTCAAGAACAAGCGATCAAGACAGGTCTTGGGATGGCCCCGGCCTCGTTTCGGCGGCAGCAGCGGCACCGCAATCCGATCCATCAACATCACCAGGATGACTGGCAATGTGTTCCTGAGCCACCTTCAGGAGCAATGGAAGACTTACGCTGCTTCCACTAGCGACCGAGACGACGTTGCGTCCAACTTCCCGCACCTTCCGGTACAGGAGCGCCGCGATGCCCACAGCCCCCGCCCCCTCCACGACGAGATGGTGTTTCTCCAAAGCGAAGGCCATGCTTGCAGCGATGTCCTCCTCGGACACCAAGACGACATCGTCGACGAGTTCCTGCACCATGCGGAAGGTATATTGATTGTCCAAGGCTATGTTGCCTGCCAGGGCATCGGCGATGGTATCCTGTTCCTCCATCGTAATCAGGGCGCCGGCTTTCAAACTGTGGTACATCACGGGGGCGCGATCCATCTGAACACCTATCACTCGAATGCTCCTGTTCGCCGATTTCAGGACGAGCGCGATTCCCGATATCAGCCCACCCCCTCCCACGGGCACGATCACCGTGTCTATCTCGGGGAGCTCCTCCAACAACTCCAGGCCGATCGTACCTTGCCCGGCAATGACGAGGGGATCGTCGGAACCGTCAATCTTGGTCAATCCCCGTTCCTCCTGCAACCTCGAGGCATGCTCCTCGGCCCTGTCGTAGCTTTCGCCGTGCACCACTGCTTCGGCCCCGAGGATTCGGACAGCCTCCACCTTGTTCCTCGGGACCCGCTCCGACATGCAGACCACAGCCTCCACGCCCAGCTGTCTGGCGATGAATGACACTGCCCGGCCGTGATTGCCGCTGGAGACAGTGATCACGCCTCGCTCCCTCTCCTCCGCTGAGAGGCTGAGCATCTTGTTGGCAGCTCCTCGAATCTTGAAAGAACCGGTCACCTGCAAGCACTCAGCCTTCAGATAGACGGACGCGCCGACCGATTCTGTCAACCAGGGAGAACTGATCAAGGGTGTCCTTCTGACTCTAGCGGAGATCCTCTGCCTGGCTTTGTACACATTGAGCATCGTCACATCCGGGTCAGACATTGATTCCTCCGCTCATTTCCGCGACTCAATGGTCAATCCGCCAACGCGATCCAACCCCGCCTGGGGGTAATCGGGCGGCCGGCCCAAGCCGGTCCGCAGCGAGTGATCTTGCTTGAAGTGTTCACCCGCCACGATGAGTCCGATGTTTTCGGGTTTAGTCGCTTCATCAGCTCAGTCGAGTTGATGTTGAGGTGGTGATGGTGGAAGGCGATGGCCGCCGCCCGGAGCGGAAACAGGCCCAAGGTCCTCGCGGTTCTCCACCGTCCGGCGAGGTTGGAAGAGCCCTGTCGGGCAAAAGCACGAGCTCCCTGGAAGCGAAGGGGTCACTACCCTATGAAGGAGGGCCGGTCCCTAGACCTTACCTCGTCCCACGCTCGAATCGAGTGAACGTACGCAAGAAGGCGCTGGTACGCTCATCTTGGGGATCGCTGAGGATCTGTGTCGGCGACCCCGCCTCGACGATTTGGCCCTGGTCGACAAAGACGATGCGATCGGCGACCTCGCGGGCAAAGCCCATCTCGTGGGTCACCACGAGCATCGTCGCCCCCTCCTGTGCCAGTTGCAGCATGACATCCAGTACCTCGCCGATCAACTCGGGGTCGAGCGCGGAGGTCGGCTCGTCAAACATCATTACCTTCGGTTCCATGGCAAGCACGCGGGCGATGGCCACACGTTGCTTCTGTCCACCGGAGAGCCGAATGGGATGCTCATCGGACTTGTCGGAGAGCCCCACCTTTGCCAGGCACTGCTCACCGATCGCGACCGCTTGCTCCTTGGGCATCTTCTTGACCGTCACCAGGCCCTCGATGACGTTCTCCAGGGCCGTCATGTGAGGAAACAGGTTGAATTCCTGGAACACTATGCCCGTCTTCAGGCGCAGGGCGAAGATCTGTTGCCGGCCGGCGCGCGAGTGCAGGCTGGCGTGCATGCGCAGTCCGGCGCTCACGGTCTCTCCGTCGATGGTAATTGTGCCAGCTGAAGGTTCTTCCAGGAAGTTCAGGCACCGCAGCAGGGTGCTCTTGCCTGAGCCGCTTCGTCCAATGACAACAACCACCTCTTGAGGCTCCACCATCAAGTCGATGCCTCGCAAGACATGCAGCAGGCCAAACCACTTGTGTAGGTTCTCAACCTTGATGATCATCGGAGGTACTCAACCGAAGATAGATGATGAATTCAGTGGCTATAGGCACGGGCCATACGGTTCTCCAGCCGACTCTGCAGCCAGGAGGAGACGATGGTCAAGATCCAATATACTGCAGCGGCCACCAGTAGCATTTCCATGGATTTGCTGTCTCGTCTAGCAAGGCTACTGGCGCGGCCGGTAACCTCCAGGACGCCAATTACTGAGACGAGCGCCGAGTCCTTCAACATGAAGATGAAATTGTTGCCAATGTCCGGGACAATCACACGAAGGGCCTGCGGCAGGGTAACGCGTCGCAGCATCTGCCAGTAGGTCATCCCCAGGGATTGGGAGGCCTCCCGTTGGCCGTGGGCGACAGACTGTATCCCAGCGCGGAATACCTCCGCCATGTACGCGCCGTAGTTCAAGCTCAGGGCCAGGATGCCCGACTGGACGGCGCGCAGGATAAGCAGGTTCCCTAGTTGTGGGAAGGCAAGCCCAATCAGCCCTATGCCAATCTGTGGCAGCCCCAGGTAGATCAGCCATATCTGGACCAGCAAAGGCGTGCCGCGGGTGACAGAAACGTAAAGACCTGAAACGCCCTGGGCAATCGGATTGCTCGATAGCCGGCCGAGGGCTCCAAACAACGCCAAGACGGTGGCGAAGGAGATCGCCACCACCGAGACCCAGAGAGTCGTCAAGACGCCTTGGACGACATAATCGAAGTGCCCGGCGATATAGGGGAGATCGATTCGCAATTGCAGAAGCGTCGCCGCCATGAGAGCCAGCAGCCCGACCCAGACGGCACCGACCTTCCCGCTATGAATCAGCCGTGCCCTGTTCTGGACAGCCAGCAGCTGAAGCCCCATGGTCAGGTGGGGATCGGCAGTCGTCGCTGCAGGTTGCCTCAGAGTATCCGCCCTCATCGTCAAGCTTTCGAAGTGCATTCAGCGTTCATAGGCATGGGCCATGCGACGCTCAAGTTTGCTCTGGAACCAGGAAGAAACGAGCGTCATCGTCCAGTAGAACGTGGCGCCCACCAGCAGCATTTCAACGTACTTGCTGTCTACGCGGGAGAACCGAGTGGCACGAAAGGTGATTTCCCAGATGCCGACGATTGAGACGAGCGCTGAGTCCTTCTGCATGGAGATGAAATAGTTGCCGACATTGGGGATGACCACGCGGATGGCCTGCGGCAGGACGATACGGCGCAGCATCTGCGCCGGGGTCATCCCCAGGGCCCGGGCGGCTTCCTGTTGGCCGTGGCCGACTGACTGCAATCCAGCACGGAATACCTCGGTTAGGTACGCGCCGTAGTTCAAGCCCAGGGCCAGGATTCCTGATTGGGTGGCGCTCAGAGTGAGCAGTTCTCCCAGCTGGCGGAAGCCGAGCGCGATGATCTGGCGACCGATTTGAGGCAGCCCAAGGAAGATGATGAGCAACTGAATCAGCAGAGGTGTGCCGCGGATGATAGATGCGTAAAGACCCGAAATCCCCTGGGCAATCGAATTGCTCGATAGCCGACCGAGGGCTCCGAACAGCCCCAGGCAGGTGGCTAAGGAGATGGATGCAAACGAGACCCAGAGGGTCGTCAGAACGCCCTGCAGAACAAACCCGTAGTGCTCGACGGCGTAGGAGGGATCTACGTGCACTCCTAGGAGTATCGCCGCTGTGAGGGCCAGCAGCCCCATCCAGACGGCACCGACCTTCACCCTTTGAATCAACTGCTCTCTGTTCTGCACAGCCAGCAGCTCAAGCCCCATTCTCAGGTCAGGGTCGGCAGGCGTCATGCCGGCCTGCCTCAAAGTCTCCATGCTTGTTGTCAGATCCTCAACGTGACTGCTTCATTGCTTGAAGGCGGCGGCTTCCAGGAATTTCCACCCAGAGCTCACGGCTCCAATCTCGATGCCCAGCCTCCTCGGCGTCATAGAGAAGCGCAATCTCATCTGGCGTCTTGAGCCGAGCGCCTTCTTTGCAGGATTCAGGAACAGCGATGAAGCCCGGCACCGGGCTTCATCGCTGTGTCATTGTGTGCTCATTCGCCTACTCGAACTGATGAAGCGCTTCCCAGTCGTACTCGGCCGCCCCGGATGTCGCATCGAAATCGTAATACTGGGCCGCCAGGCGTGCCATTGTGCCGTCGGCGTGCATCGCCTGGATAATCTCCGTGACCCTAAGAACGAAGGGAATCGGGTCCACGCCGTGTGCCTTGTCAATAGCCGGGGCGGAGTATTCATAGTAGATCACGCCGTCCAGCTGCCTGAGCGGCGAGCCAGTCGAGATCATGTGTTGGCCGAGGGGAATCTCGGTCATCACCCCATCCAACCGCACACCATCGCCCAAGGCCAGATCCTGCAGCGCGGTGGAGTCGGTGTCGTACCCGACAATCTGGGGATTCTCGACCAGAAAGTCCAACTGTACGCCGGGCATGACCAGCGTGTGCTGCAGGTAGGACTCGTAGGTAGTCCCCGAACACACGCCCACCGTCATGCCGGACAATTCGCTCGGCTCAGCGATCGTGCTGTCTTCGTGAACAAAGAAACCCTCCGGTTGACTCTTGTAGGGCTGGGCGAACCACAGTACCTCCATGCGCGGCTCGGTGATGGTCATGGATTCGATAGCGATGTCAAAGCGGTCGGCCCAGTTTCCACCGATAACCACTTCCCAGTCCGGGGTGACGAAGCAGGGCTCTACGCCAAGACGCCTGGCGAGTTCAACGTTCACGTCGATGTCAAAGCCTGCCATTTCGGCGGCCGTGTGCTCCTCAGGCCCGCACCTCGTGTCGGCCGGACGCACGGGGTTCTCCACGAGCTGCGACTGCGGCGGGTAAGCTACGTCGGTCGCCATGCGGATCGTACCTCGCGCCAGGATCTCCGCCAACTGGTCTGCGGGTGCTTCTGGGGTGGCGGGAGCACCACATGCAGTGAGTAGTAGTCCGAGAACAACGAGCGTGATAAAGATCCGGATCCTGCTTTTCACGGCTGTCCTCCTGTGTTGGCGACTAAACCCCCATTGCAGTCTGCTGAACTGCGAATAGTCACGCGCCAGGGCTCGCCTCCTTTCGATTCGCACAATTGCCCCCTCAGATCATTCCATTGGATTTGTGGAACTCCAATCACGATCATATGCCAACTTGTCGACAATATTCAACTAGGTTCTCCTCCAAGACGCGAAGGGGTAGACATAACCAACCCGCCGACCAAGGCGGAGCCAGCCCCATGGCAGCCTGACTGCGTTCCGCCCATCCCGGGCCCATGTGCCTGAAGCTCCCAAGGCCCACATGGGCTTCGTTGGACGTTGCACGCAAGATCCTGTGCATGCACGGTGTGGACCATCCCCAACACCCTACTGTACCAATCGCTTGGCCAGCCTGACCGCCGCCATCGCATCCTCTGCATAGCCGTCAGCCCCAATCGACTTGGCCCATTCACCGCTGACCGGCGCTCCACCAACCATGACCTTGACCCGATCGCGCAGGCCGGCCTTGCCAAGCGCTTCAATCACCTGGCGCTGCATGGTCATGGTCGTGGTCAGCAAGGCCGACAGTCCCAGCAGGTCGGCCCCCGTTTCCACCGCCTTTGCGACAAAGGTCTCTGTCGGCACATCGACGCCGACGTCGTAGACCTTGAAGCCATTGCACGATAGCAGGGTCGCCACCAGTGACTTGCCGATCTCGTGGATGTCGCCTTTTACTGTGCCGATCACCACCGTGCCAGCACGCTGCACTTCCTCTTGGCGTGCCTGCAGCTCCGGCTCCAAGATGCTCATGGCTTTCTGCATGGTCACGCCAGCCGCCACAAGCTCCGGCAGGAAGAACTCACCGGCAGAGAATCGGTCTCCAACGGACTGCATGCCGACCGTCAGGGCCGCATTGACGATGGTCATGGGCTCGATGCCATCCTGCAACGCATTCCTGGTCAGCTCAACGATTCCATTCTGATCTCCGTTGATCAGGGCTTCCCTTATGTCTTCCAATGGGTCGGTGACCATGTGCTCCTTACTCCTGTCTTCGTCCTGAGTTCCTCCGGTCCCAGCATCCTATTCGTGGGGCAAGGCGGGAAGCTTCTCCATTCCGTATTTGTTTGCGGCGCTCCCGGTGATGCGGCGCAGTTCGTCGCGCACCTCGGGGTCCAACCCGGAGGGCTCATACTTCCCCACCAGGCTCCTTACTTCATCTCTTGCACGCTCAAACGCAGTCTTGCCCCCTTTGGATTTCCAGCTGCCCAGAGATCCGCGATCGAGGATCTGGGATGGGAAGTAGAGCTCCTTCCGGAACCATTGCATCGTGTGAGGGTGCCCGAGGTATTCGCCTCGATGGCCCATTGCCCGCATCAGCGACAGGGCAATGGGCTGTTCACGGATTTCTACCCCGGCGATGAGCCGCTTCGTCATGCCAATGATCTCAGCGTCGATCACGAGCTTCTCCAGACTCTGGCAGCTCTCGAAGTCCAGCATGCCGGCCCCAGTGATCATATTGACGCCCGCCAGGGCAGCCATGATGGTTCCGCCGGCGGACTCCAATCCGCATTGAGCGTCCACCACCTTTGCGTCGCTCATCCCCAAGTAGGTATGGGTTGGCATTCCGAGCGCCTTGCCCACTTCCACGTAGGCACAGTCGATCAACCAGGTCCCCACGTCTCCCATCGGGGTGGTGCCCTCGCGCATATCGAAAGCAGCCGGGGATCCGCCCCAGACAATAGGTGCACCTTCTTGGGCCAGCTGAGAGATCAGCACGCCGCTCATGGATTCCGCGGTGTGCTGCACTACCGCGCCCGCCAGGGTGACAGGGGCAGTGGCTCCGGCAAGAGGCATCGACACCAGCTCCGAGGGAATCCCGGTACGAGCGCAGTCGATGAGGTTCTGGCAGGTCAGGTCACTCCACAGCAGAGGCGGAGACGGACACACATCGAATATGGCCACTGGCTTGGAGGTGAGCTTCGCCGAGCCGCCGACGGCCACCTCCAGCATTTCCTTCATGATCCACCAGGTGTCTTTGCCAAACGCACCCGTCACAATGGGTTTGCCCATGTAATTGAGTGCCAGGTAAAGTCTGTAGAGGTCCCCGATCTCCTCCGGGACGTCCGAGCAGACCATCGCCGTGCTCTGGGCATCCAATTGGGGAAGCATCTCGACCAGCTTGACAAAGGTGACGAAGTCGGAGGTGACGGGTGGGCGCTGCTGTGCACTTTCACTGTCAAGGATGGTCAGTGCAGCCGATCCCGGATCGAACTGGACAGCATCGCCCCCATAATGGCATGCAGGCTCTCCTGTCAGCGTGTACAGATCGAAGTCGCTCGGGGCTTGGTCGAACGCCCAGCGCACGAGTTTCTCGGGGATCTTGGCCACCCGTGCCTCGCGGTCAACTTGCGCTTCGGCCTGTGCCAGCAACTCAAGAGCCTCCCCATTATGGATCCTGACTCCAGGATCCTGGAGGACACCCAGGGCTTCGTCGATGATCTGATCGATCGTCTCCTTCTCGAGGACTCTTATGCGCAGCGACATGCAAAGCACTCCTGCCTGGATAGGTCTATGGCCGACGCGGTGACCGTCTTCTCGTCAACGGTTACCGACATCAGGACTGATCACTGCCCGGTCCCGCTTGCACTCGATGACGCCTGCATCGATGGAATCCGGATCCCGTGGGAAGCCGGCGGGTGAAGAATGCTCCTCTTTCCCGGTATGCACCCGGACACGAGGCCCTCCATTGCCATGCCACATCCTGTGCTTCTTCCGAACGGTCCGAATTGATGCGTTGAAGGCGCTCACAAGCTGGAGCGCCTGATGCGCATTTTCGCTTATGCGTCCGGATGCAAATCACAACCTTCCGGCTGGGCGATATATAGTATATAATATATTGACTGCACATTCAAGAGGGAGCCAGCCATCCGGTCCATTGCGAGAAGGGGCCGGCACGGCCCTAAACTGCACAACCGAAGGCGATATTCCCAGGAAATGGACAGAATTGGCAAATGAAAGAATCCAACGAGCAGTTGTCAGGTAAGAATAGCGTTAACCGACAGTCCTTGGCTGACGAGATCTACCAGCTGCTGTATCAACGCATCATGTCAGGTGAATACGAGCCCGGAGATTGGCTACGGCAAGGGAGAATCTCGGAGGAATTGAACGTAAGCCATATACCTGTTCGGGAGGCGATGACTCGACTGGAATCGGCCGGTTTACTGGCGAGGATCCCCTACCGAGGCATGAGAGTGCCCGAATACAACCGGGAGCAGATTCTCGACGCCTACGCGGCCAGACTGATACTCGACGTGATCTTGGCGCGGCTGGCCGCAAGACAAATCGGCGAGGCTGAACTCACACGACTTCGAAACCTCCTGGAAGAGACCCGAGCGATGAGTTCCCGCGAGGACATTCCAAGGCAGCGACAACTGAACAAGAGGTTACATATAGCAATAGCTGAAAGTGCGCACAGCCCATTGTTGGCGAAGCTATATCAACTGGTATCGAACCAGTTTCCCGATTGGCTTGTGTACGAAAGGCTAATCAAGCGTGGAACTTCGTTTCCATCGATCTTCCAACATGATTTCGGTGAGCACCAGGCACTCGTCGATGCCATCTCATCTCATGACCCTGACGCGGCGGAAAGGAGAGCCGTCGAGCACTTGCGAAGTATAGGCCAGGAAATGGCAGTCATGTTGGACATGGAGGGACAGATCATCTCCAAGGCGTATCTGCAAGCAGTCAGTTCGATCAATGCTAAGAGCCTTGGGCTGTTGGGCTAGCGACACGGATTGGCATGGGGACATTTGTATGCCAACACGGTATGAAGGGAGAGCACACCATGGCTGTACATGTTCTGCGAGAAGATGAGATTCGCAGCTGCGTTGGCCTGGATGACGAATCGATCAAGGCCGTCGCAGAAGGATATAAGCGCCTCTCGGAAGGGCGGGCGACGATGCCGCCAATCGTGCGCATCGATATCCCCGAGAACCGCGGCGAAGTGGATATCAAGACAGCCTACATTCATGGATGGGATAGTTTCGCCGTCAAGATGGCTTCTGGTTTCCTGGATAACCCAAAGGCGAGTCTACCCTACGGAAGCGGGCTGATGGTGATATTGAGTGCCAGGACCGGCTTCCTGGAAGCCATCCTTATGGACAACGGATATCTGACGGATTTGCGGACGGGGATCGCGGGTGCAATCGTCGCCATTCACTTGGCGCCCACAAGGGTAGACACCGCCGGGGTGATTGGCTCGGGCTCCCAAGCGCGCTATCAAATCAGGGCTCTGAAGCATGTCCGGGATTTCGATCGGCTACTTGTCTATAGCACGGACGATCCTTCAAATATCGAAAGATATGTGGACGAGATGTCTCATGGACTCGAGATTCAGGTAACGAAGGCCGAGTCTGCTGAACAAGTGGTGCGAAACAGTGATGTTGTGGTCACCGCGACCCCATCCAGGAATCCCTATCTGAGGGGGGAGTGGCTTCACCCAGGAATGCACATCACCTGCATGGGTTCAGACGCAGAGCACAAGCAAGAGCTGTATCCAGATGTATTCAGAAGGGCCGATCGGATTGTGTGTGACTCAAAGTCGCAGTGCTTTCGTCTTGGAGAGCTCCATCACGCCTTGGAGGCAGGCATCCTCTCTCCAGAGGATGAGATCGCGGAGCTGGGGGAGGTCCTGCGCGGCGCCAAACCCGGCCGTCAGGATGAGGAGCAGATCACCGTCTGCGACCTGACCGGCGTGGGTGTTCAGGATACCAGCATCGCTGTTCTGGCCTACCAAAAGGCGATTTCCCGCGGGCTAGGAACTTGCTTTGAGGTCTGACATGTTCTAGGAAAAGGAGTAGGTCATGCATATCGACAAATTCGAAATGGAACGCATGCAGGTCGAGTATGAAAACGTCGTCGATTACAATCTTTCTGAAAGCGGTGTTCAACCGCTTAAGTTGTCAGAACTTCTCGATGGCCAGGGGGATCCGGAGGATTTCCTCAACCAAGAACTTCGCTACCCCGAAGCGGTCGGCTCGCCTCTACTCCGAGAACACATCGCCCAGTTCTATCCAGACTGTAGGCCCTCGAACATCACAGTCATAAACGGCGGTTCGGAAGCCAATTACGTGAGCCTGTGGACCTTGCTTGAAAGAGGAAGGCGGTTGGCTTTCATGCTGCCCAACTATATGCAAGGCTGGGGGCTAGGTCGTGCCTATGCGGAGGGCGTGGACACTTTCAATCTGGTTCTGCGGGAAGAAGACGGGCAGCGACGCTGGGCGCTGGATGTTGATGGACTCAGGCAGGCGGTGACACCAAAAACAAACGTTATCCTGGTTACCAATCCAAACAACCCGACCGGCGCAGTCTTGAATGAAGATGAGATGGAAATGGTTGTGGAGACTGCACGCAGAGTTGGCGCCTGGATCGTCTCAGATGAAATCTACCGCGGTGCCGAGGTCGAGGGGGATACTTCTCCGACCTTCTGGGGGCGTCACGAGAAAGTCGTGGTGACTAGTGGTCTGTCGAAAGCTCTCGCCCTGCCAGGCTTGCGGATCGGTTGGGCGGTCGCGCCGGAAGAAATGATCGAGCAGATACGGATCCATCACGATTACGTGACCACGACCCCCGGATTCCTGAATGACCGCCTGGCAGCTATCGCCATGGAACCTGTGCGGCGGGAGGCGATTCTGGCGCGCAACCGTAGGATTATCCGGGCCAACCTGTCCGTGATGGAAGAGTGGATGAATGAATACAGCCATCTCTTTCACTATACTCGCCCAGTCGCAGGTGCAATTGCCTATTTTGAATATGACTTCCCAATCGACTCGACCACCCTGATCGAGCGGCTGCGGGAGGAAAGCTCAGTACTGCTGGTTCCAGGTGAACAGTTTGGCCTGAATAAGGGTATCCGAGTGGGTTTTGGGCATGATATACAAAAGACGATGAAGGGCTTGGCGTTGATGGAAAAGACGGTCCGGAGACTTCTGAACAGTGGCGGGACTTGAGCAATCCAGATTCATCATTGAGAACAAGCTTCAACCGCCGGGGTTGGTGTTCTTGCAGTGGTAGTGATCACCAGAGAACGATACTTTATTTCAGCGAGGCGCTTGGAGCAAATCCTGATCATGCTTGTTCTTACAGGAATTTGGGGAATTTCCACTGTGATCTGAGACGGACTGATGATGAGGAATACAGATACCACCAAGACTACGATCGACATTGTCGCGATCGCTATCTGGCGCCTTGCCAATGAAGGACCAGCCAGCAAGCAGAGTTTGGATCCACTGCAATTCCTCGGCCAGCTTGAGACTCAATCTCCGCCAATGGATGTGAATCCTCCGAGTCTGAATACTGCTATTGGGGAACATGCTGTGTCCTTGGACATCTTGGATGAAACACGACACGATTACAGGAGAACAAAGTGACCCATGAATCCCCAACCGCCTGCCCCTACATCACCGATTCCGTGCTCGAAGCAAAACGGCAAATGCTCGACGCTGTCGGAGCTCAGGACGCCAAATAGCTCTATACAGGCGCCCGCGAAAACCTGCGGTTCAAGGGTTTGATGAAGCTGCCCAGGCCACTGCAGTGGCTTTCGTCGGGTATCATCGAACCATTAATTCCACCCAGTTGGTCCATAGGTTGATCGACAAGGATGCGTTCGTGGTTCCGGGAGATGTGTTCAGGTTTGACCATTACCTGCGGATAAGTTTCGGACTGCCAGAGGATTATCTGCGGGAAGGATTGATTCGGCTTGCCGAGGTGACGGCCGCGGCTGCCTAAGATCATCTGCGATGCAAGCAAGCGTTGTGCGCCCCAAGTTCTCACTCCTTCGGCCTCAGCAGATTGCCGAAATCCACGAAGCCTCGCTGCGAATCCTGTCTGATGTGGGAGTACGCGTCGACTCGGCTTGCGCCAGAGCCATCCTCGAGAAGGGCGGCGCTTCCTCCTTGGGGACGTCTGATCGCGTGCGTATTCCAAGAGAGGTTGTTGAATGGGCTATTGAGTCCTCGCCTTCCACGGTCGAGATCTATGACCGACTAGGGAATCCCGCGTTTACACTCGGAGCCTCTCCCACTCGATTTGGGATCGGCACGACCAACTTGTACTATCAAGACCCGTCCACCGACGAACTGATCCCTTTCAACAGGAAGCATATGGAGACCTGCGTCAGGCTCGGAGACGTACTCGACAGCTACGATGTCGTTTCAACAGTCGGGGTTCTCCAGGACCTGCCGCCTTCTGTAGCGGATCTCTATGCCACGCTGGAAATGGTTGCCAACACGCGGAAGCCAATCATCATCCTGATCTCGGAGGAAGATCTCCTTTCAGACACCCTGGATCTGCTAGAGCATCTGACCCGCGATTTGGCTTCCAAGCCCTTCGTCATCCCCTATTTCAATCCAGTCACACCGCTGATCATCAATCAGGGCACCGGGGAGAAGATCCTTGAAACCATAGATCGCAGGTTGCCATTGGCTTATGTCGCTTACGGTATGGCGGGGATCTCTACCCCCATAACCGCCGCCGGCACCTTGGCGCTCCTGAATGCGGAGCTCCTGGCGGGGTTGAGCCTGACGCAAATGGCCAAACAAGGGGCGCCGGTCATCCTTGGGAGTCTGCCCTTTTCCTTCGACATGCGAGCGTTGATAGATACCTTTGATGTGCACTCCTTGCTGCTTGATTTGGCCTGCGCTGAGATGATGGATCACTACCAAGTCCCCTATTGCGGGATATCCGGGAGCGGTAATGGCTGGGGACCGGACATACTGGCCGCTGAGGAACTCTGGGTTGTTCACCTCATGAGCTGTCTCGGCAAGGTGAGCCTGGCGCCTTTCGTGGGGAGTAATCTTGGCAGCAAAGCCTTCGCACCCACATCTGCCGTCTATGCGGATGAGGTGATCGCCAAATGCCGTAGGTTCGAGCAGGGTTTCCCAGTGGATGAAGACCTCTTGGATCTTGGTGAGATCGCGCAGGTAGGCCCAGGGGGGACTTTCTTGACCATGCCCAAAACGCACGCCTGCTTTCGAGACGCCTATTACGTGAGCAGGATCTTCCCCACATTGAGCATGGAGAAGTGGCAAAACCTGGGACGACCATCTGCGGTCCAGCACTTGAGAGACCGCGCATGCCAACTCCTTGAGAGCCTGGAAGCACCTGCGGACCATGATGAGCTGATTCAGCAAGGCGAAGCCTTCATAAGGCGTAGACGGCCAAGCTAGATGCTCAGCCGCTAGATGAAGCCATGGCTCTTGTGGCAAAGACGAGCCGATTACCCGAGGAAGTAATGCGGTGGCTGAGTATATGGTCACCCCAGATGGCAGAGTCGTTCGCTGGATGAGTCTCCCAAGAAGCGCTGAGTCAGAGAATGGGCGGCTCAACAACGAATGATTTGAACAAGGGGTGACGGACTTTCATAGGATGCTATGAGACTGGTATCCGGATTCGGATGTTGGAGTTCAGCTTGATACTCTCAGTGCGCAAACCCCTGGCTGGATACTGAGAGCGCCCAGACGGTTGCTGCATCTGCGAGCAGTACGTCCAACATAGCAATCTTGAACAGTATGGCAACTTCCTTCGAATGCTGTTTGTCGCTTCTCGGACATTCGCCTGAGCAGACGACCTGTCTACAATCAAGGGAGGAGCAGCGAAAAGCCTTAACGGCAACCAAGGGATCGGCTGACCCCACGCCCCAACGATCCATGGTTGACCACCTGCAATGAGGCGGAGGCTTCAGCGCTGTGCTCCTACATCGCTCCCCGGACGGGCCGGGAGGGGGCCATCGTCCGCGCGCGACGTCCATGTCCATGGGGGTGGATATCGCGATCGTGGCCATGGCCGATTTCGGCACTGGCCACGCAACGCCCGAAACAGCGGCCTGCCGATCAGCGGTCAAGCCGACAGAGCCACCCAGGCAGCCGAAATCCTGCGGAACCATTCGTCGGTCGGACTTGAGAGCGGTATCCGCCTCTGCGTCCCTTGCCCCGAGGAGTTTGCCCTGCCGCGCCGCGCCGTGGGAGCACACCCGGAACACGCGATGACGGCTGCGGAAGCGGAGCGCAGGGCCGAGGCCTCGGCGGTATCCTGGCCCAGCAGCTCGGCCGAGCCCGCCGTCCGCCGGACCAGGCCCAACAGCATAGCCATCGTGGTCGTCTTCCCGGCGCCGTTCGGCCCCAGAAAGCCGAAGACCTCCCCACGCGGGACCTCCATCGTCAGCCCGTCGACCGCCAGCGTGTTGCCAAACCGTTCGGTGAGCATGCGTCGCCCCTACCATCGCGCCAGAGGAAACCCTCATCAGCGCGGCTGGACTCCCTCACGGATAGCCCACCACGGACGACGGACCACGGACCATCGTCTATGGTCTGTCGTCCATCGTCCGCTATCCATACAGCTGCCGATGAACGAGGCTCAATGCTCGCACCTGCTGCTCAGCGTGATAGGAGGAGCGGACCAACGGTCCGCTCTCGACCCATCGGAAGCCGATCTCAAGGCCGTACCGCTTCAACTCGGCGAACTCGTCGGGTGGGTAGTAGCGCTCGATCGGCAGGTGATTCCTGGACGGCTGGAGGTATTGGCCGACGGTCAGAATGTCTACGCCCCAAGAGCGGAGGTCGTCCATCACCACTTTCACTTCGGCCATCGTCTCGCCCAACCCGACCATGATGCCAGACTTGGTCAAGACCTCGGCGTCCATGCGTTTCGCGTTGGAGAGCGTAGCCTGAGCCCACTCATAGCGGTCCTGCGGCTGGACCTTCTTGAAGAGCCGAGGGACGGTCTCGACGTTGTGGTTGAGGATCTCAGGACGGGCGTCCATGACGATCTTGAGCGCCCGCGAGGAGCCCTTGAAGTCAGGGATGAGGACCTCGATCGAGCACCCGGGCTGCAGCTCGCGGATGCGCCGGATCACCAGGGCGAAGATCGGCGCGCCCCCGTCGTGCCTCTCATCTCGATTGACGCTGGTGATCACCGCGTGGCGCAGATTCATCGCCCGAACGGCCCGGGCCACCCGTTCCGGTTCGAGCCAATCCAGAGGGGCGGGGCGGCCGGTCTTGACGTCGCAGAAGCGGCAGGACCGGGTGCAGGTGTCGCCCAACATGAGAAACGTGGCAGTGCCCGATCCCCAGCACTCACCCACGTTCGGGCACATGGCCTCCTCGCACACCGTGTTCAGGGCCTTGGCGCGCATAAGCCCGCGCAGCCACTCGTAACGCTCGCCCGATGGCGCGCGAACCCTGATCCACTCGGGCCGGCGCAATGGCCGGGCCGCCTGGTCGGAACTTGGCTCCTCAGCTGCCGCGCGATCTCTCGTCGTCATCGCCATTATCCTGGGTGACCATTCTACCCCTGTTGACCGATCCGCCCACAGATTGGGGTTTTCACCATGACAGATGTGCAGAACCCGCGCTGCCTCGGCTCAGCGGCCGCGGGGCAGTCGTTTTCTGGTAGAGTCATCCCCGAAGCGGAAGTCTCCTGAGGAGCAGGCCATGGTCAAGCCGAAGCCGGTCGTCTATCCCTACATCCCGAACTCGGTGCCCGCGGTGAAATCGGAGATGCTCCGTGAAGTCGGAGCCCAGAGCATCGACGAGTTCTACCAGGACATCCCCGATGACCTCAGGCTGAAGCGCCGGCTGGATTTGCCAGCGCCCTTCCTCTCCGAGTGCACGATGAGAAGGCATGTGGAGGAGATACTCACCAAGAACAGGACCTGCAACGAGTTTCTCAGCTTCCTGGGAGCAGGTTGCTGGCAGCACTACGTCCCGGCGGTCTGCGACGAGGTCAACTCGCGCTCCGAGTTCCTGACGGCCTACGCCGGGGAGCCCTATGAGGACCACGGAAGGTTCCAGGCGCTTTTCGAGTACGCCAGCATGATGGGTGAGCTGCTGGAGATGGACGTGGTCAGCGTCCCGACGTATGACGGATTCCAGGCAGCGGCGACGGCAATTCGCATGGCCTCGAGGATTACGGGGCGCGGTGAAGCCCTGGTGGCCGCGACGATCAGCGCCGGCCGCCTCTCCAAGCTTCGCGACTACTGCACGCCGGACATCGAGATCCGGCTGATCGGCTACGATCCCAAGACCGGACAGATGGACCTGCGCTCGCTGGAAGCCTCGCTCTCGGCCAAGACCGCGGCGGTCTTCTTCGAAAACCCTTCCTATCTCGGATTCATCGAAGGAAGCGGACAGGCAATCTCCCGCCTGGCGCATCAGCACGGGGCCGAGTGTGCCGTGTGCGTAGACCCGATCTCGCTGGGCATCCTGGCTCCGCCGATTGCCTACGGTGCCGACATCGTCTGCGGCGACATCCAGCCCCTCGGAGTGCACATGCAATACGGCGGTGGTCATGCCGGATTCATCGCCACCCGCGACGAGCCGAAGTACGTGATGCAGTACCCCTCCAGGCTGTTCGGCATTGCCCCAACCGCGGTCGAGGGTGAGTACGGGTTCGGGGATGTTGCCTACGAGCGGACGTCGTTCGCCCTCCGGGAGGAGGGCAACGAGTGGGTCGGCACGGCCGCGGCGCTCTGGGGCATCACCGCCGGCGTCTACATGGCGCTCATGGGGCCCCAGGGCTTCGTCGAGATCGGTGAAGGGATCATGCAACGCTCGCGCTACGGCGCCCTGGAAATCGGGAAGATCCCAGGCGTTCGATCCCCACTCTTCCAGGCCGCTCACTTCAAGGAGTTCGTCGTCAACTTCGACGAGACCGGCAAGACGGTGGCTGAGATTAGCGAGGCCCTGAGGCAGCGCAAGATCTTCGGTGGCAAGGATCTGAGCCAGGAGTTCCCGGAACTGGGCAGGAGCGCCCTCTACTGCCTCACCGAGATCCACACCCAGGAGGATATCGATCGCCTGGTGGGGGCTCTCAAGGAGGTGCTCCAATGAGCCCGAACATCAGCCAGGCACGCTACACCGAGGGTAAGCCTAACCTCCGCCGCTTCCATCAGGCCCGATGGGACGAACCTATCCTCTTTGAGCTAAGCCAGGAGGGCCAGCGCGGGATTCTGTTGCCGAAGGCAGAGCCGGGGATTGTGGATAGCGTAGGGGATGTGCTGGCTACCGTTCCGCAGGGTGTGCGCCGCCAGCGACCGCCCCGGCTGCCAGAGCTCTCCCAGCCTCAGGTGCTCCGGCATTACCTGCGTCTCTCCCAAGAGACCCTGGGGGCTGACCTCAACATCGATGTCGGCCAGGGAACCTGCACCATGAAGTTCAATCCCAAGGTCAATGACCAGCTGGCCAGAAGTCCGGAGATGGCCGAGATCCATCCCTTGCAGGACGAGCAGACCGTCCAGGGCATCCTCGAGATCCTGTACCGATTCGAGCTGATCCTCAAGGAGATCTCGGGCATGGACCAGTTCACGTTCCAGCCCGGCGCCGGATCGCAGGCCATCTACACCAACGCTTCCATCATCCGTGCCTACCACGCCTGGCGCGGTGAAGCCGATCGGAGAGACGAGATCATCACCACCATCTTCTCCCACCCCTCCGACGCGGCCTGCCCCAAGACGGCCGGCTACAAGATCATCACCCTCTATCCGGACGACGATGGCTATCCGGATCTCGAGGCGCTGAAGGTCGCGGTCTCGGATCGCACCGCCGGACTGATGATCACCAACCCCGAGGACACGGGCATCTTCAATCCTCGAATCGCCGAGTTTGTCAACGTTATCCACCAGGCGGGCGGGCTGTGCTCCTACGACCAGGCCAACGCTAACGGCATCCTGGGCATCACCCGGGCGGCCGACGCCGGGTTTGACCTCTGCCACTTCAACCTGCACAAGACCTTCTCCACCCCCCACGGCTGCGGGGGGCCCGCCGTCGGCGCCACCGGCGTCACTCGCGAGCTGGCCCGCTTCCTGCCCGTTCCTGTCCTCGAGTTCGATGGCCAGCAATACCGGTGGAACTACGATCGGCCAGAAAGCATCGGCAAGATCCGCCAGTTCCACGGCGTCGCCTCAGCGGTCCTCAAGGCGTATGCCTGGGTGATGAGCCTCGGCGCCGATGGTCTTCGGGAGGTGGCCGAAGTCGCTGTCCTGAACAACAACTACCTGCTCAAGAGGATTCTGGAGATTCGCGGGGTCAGCGCACCCTATGCTCGAGGACGGCGCCGCATTGAGCAGGTGCGGTACAGTTGGGAGGACTTGGCCGAAGAGACTGGTGTGACCACGGATGACCTCGGGGCCAGGGCGGCGGACTACGGCGTTCACTACTGGACCAGCCACCATCCTTTCATCGTCCCCGAGCCGATGACCCTCGAGCCAACCGAGTCATACTCCAAGACGGAGCTCGATGAGT
This sequence comes from uncultured Anaerolineaceae bacterium, assembly GCA_964420755.1. Classification (GTDB taxonomy): domain Bacteria; phylum Chloroflexota; class Anaerolineae; order Anaerolineales; family E44-bin32; genus DATEAV01. Next base: position 1,758 of record CAYQUY010000010.1, on the reverse strand, counting down.
ACGCCGCCATCTTGCGCCACGTCTCAGAGGAGGCGTACTCGAATCCCGAGATGGTCAAGACCGCCCCTCACAACAGCGTCGTCCACCGCAACGATCCTCATCCGCTCGATGATCCGGCCCAGTGGGCGATGACCTGGCGCGCCTATCGTCGCAAGCACGCCGCGGGAGGCTGAGATGGCCATGCGTGGTCTGAAGGGAAAGCGGGTCCTCATCACGGGCGGGGCAGGGGGCATCGGAACGGCGACAGCCATCCGCTTCCTCGACGAGGGGTCGCGGGTCATTGTCCTGGATCGAGACAAGGCTGCCTGTCATCGGATCCGACATGATCTGCCGGCGCTGCAGGGTATCATCGAGGCGGATGTCTCGGACGGCGGGGCCGTCGAGCGTGCGCTGGCTGAGACAGACGATCTTCTTGGCGGGTTGGACGTCCTGATCAACAACGCGGGCATCAGCATCCGCAAGCCGTTCCTCGACATCACCCCCGAGCAGTGGCGTACCGTCCTCGACGTCAATCTCAACGGCATGTTCTTCGTAGCACAGCAGGCCGCCCGGCGCATGCTGGCCGGCGGCGGTGGCGTGATCCTGAATATGGGTTCAACCAATGGCCTGATGGGCTACCACTACTACGCTGACTACAACGCCTCCAAGGCAGGCGTAATCCATTTGACCCGCTCCATGGCGCTGGAACTGGCGCCCACCATCCGTGTCAACGCCGTCTGCCCCGGGTTCATCCTCACCCCGATGCAGGAGGCCGAGTACACCCTCGAGAGGCAACAAGGGTTCGCGAGCAAGATCCCCCTCGGCCGATTGGGAAGGCCCGAGGAGATCGCTGCCCTGTTCGCGTTCCTGGCCTCGGACGAGTCGTCATTCATCACCGGCCAGGTCTTCGTGATCGACGGGGGCGAGATCGCCGGCGGGCTGGCCAGCCAGGCATGAGCCAGGGAGGTCGCCGTGGGCACACTGGAGGGAAGGCGCTGGCTGATCACGGGGAGTGCCTCGGGCATCGGTCGCGCCGCGGCTTTGCTCTTCGGTCGCGAGGGCGCAGCCTTGGTCCTGGCCGACATCGACGCCAACCGTGGCCAGGCCGCGGCGGACGAAATCCACAAAAACGGTGGCCGAGCGCTCTTCGTCGCCTGTGACGTGACCCGGAGCCAGGACTGCGCCCGGGCCGTGCGTGCCGCCCAGGAGGCGTACGGCGGACTGGACGGCGTTCTCAACAGCGCAGGGGTGACCGTCCGCCGCTCGGTGGTCGATCTGGAGGAAGAGGACTGGGACCGCGTCATGGACGTCAACGCCAAGTCGGTGTATCTGGTGTCCAAGCACGCCATCCCGGTCATGCAGGCCGGCGGCAGCATCATCAACATCGCCTCAGGCTGGGGCCTGGTCGGAGGCCCGCGGGCCGCGGCCTACTGCGCCAGCAAAGGCGCGGTTGTGCTCCTCACCAAGGCGATGGCCATCGACTGCGGGCCGACCGGCATCCGGGTGAACTGCCTGTGCCCTGGCGACACCGACACACCGATGCTGCGCGACGAGGCCCGCCAGCTCGGTCTGGCGGAGGCTGTTTTTCTCACGCAATCGGCGCGCCGTCCCCTGGGGCGCATCGGCACGCCAATGGAGATCGCCCACGCGGCCCTCTTCCTGGCCAGCGACGCCTCGAGCTACATGACCGGCGCCACCCTGCTCGTTGACGGCGGTGGGCTGGCGGGAGGCTAGGACGGGGTGTTGGGCCTGATCGTGAACCCGGTCGCCGGCCTGGGG
>CAYQUY010000009.1:0-22330 GCA_964420755.1 uncultured Anaerolineaceae bacterium | reverse complement strand
TCGCCGCCTTGCCGACGCTCGCTATCTACATCCTCCTCGGTCGATTCTTCCTCCGCGGCCTGATGGCCGGCGCCCTCAAGGGCTAGCTCCCCGAGTTCGTGCATGGCTCCTCCCCGCATGATCAGGGTATACAAGCGATCGCCAGCCAGCCTTACGCACGTTCGACCGGCTTGGACGTGAGGGGTTCGTCATGCCTACTGGCTCCAGGGATAGGCCTACCCTGCGGACGCCCACAGGGCCTTCGTTCGAGAGGAGCCCCCACCTTGGAAGCCCCGCTGCAGACTAATGGTGCATCTTGTCCCCGTGGCTCGAGGCCCGGATGGTCGCCTGGCCCTTGCCCGCATCTCATCCCTGACTGACCTAGCCCGCACCTCCAGAGGGCCGGCCGCGGCCGCCCCCGACCCACATCGGTCGCCTGTCCGCCTCACGCAACTCGACCCTCAGCCCTTGCGTCCTATTCGTCAGCGCGCGGATCTCCAGAACGCCTTCCGCATCGTAGAAGCCGGTCAGGATGACCTCGTCGCCCGGCTGCGCAGCGAACCCAGCCTCCTGCGCATACGACCAGGCCCGGCCGCTGACCTCGACCGTTTCTCCCGTCGAGACCGTGATCGTCAGCGCCTGGCGGATGCTGCCGGCAACGGTCCCATCCAACTCAGTGGTGTCAGCCATCTGGGTCTGGCCGACCGAAACCCTGTCGCGCCCGTAGCCGCCGCGCGCCTGAGCGGCAGCCTCGTCGCCCGAGCCGCCTCGCCGCACCTGTCCGGCAGCCTCGTCGTGCGAGCCGCCTCGCCATGCCTCCCCCGAGCCTTCGCCGGAGCCCGTCCCATTCCCGCCGCGGGCCAGCGTTCGGTAGATCCCGCCGACGATCAGCAGCCCGACGAAACCGGTCAACAACACACCCAACACGATTCGCTTCAACATCCCTCTCTCCATTCCGACTCGAGATTCACAGACGCCCCTGGGCCGCCTGCGCGCGCCCTTGTTCCGCCGAAACCAGGCCCCCGCGGACGAGCATGCGGCGGGCCACTTTGGTCACCCACTTCCAGTGGATGGCAAAGTGGATCGCTGCCGAGGCGATCAGCGTCACGCCGGACCAGGTGTGAATCAGGTCCCAGGCCTCGCGGCCAAGCCCGAATACCGTCGCCCCGCCCGCGCGCCCCTCCAGAAAGAACAGGAAGTACAACGCGCTCGCGGCTGCTAGCAGGAAGCTGAGGGCCACCACCACGTCCAGGAACAGGTTCCAGCGGCCGCGAGCGCTGAGACCGACGCTGCAGCCCGTCAGCTCATTCCATGCCCGGCTGGCCATGTTGACTACCGACTGCCAATGCAGCGCCAGATGAAACCCGGCCACGACAATCATGGCCACGCCTGCCCAGGTGTGCACGACGTCCCAGGTGCGCCGATCGAACAGGATCTGGACATGGGCCCACGGGTTGCGGCCCCCGCGGTAGCCGCCAGTGGGGACGAAGAGGAAGTAGATTCCGCTCAGACCAGCCAGGACGGCGCTGGCCAACAGGCCGACGTCGACCAGCCAGTTGTTGCGCGTCCGGACCGAAAGAGAACTCGTTGCCATCACGACTCTCCTGCGTTCACAAAGTCGAGCGGTAGCTTAGCAGGAGGGTGTGAAGATCGTGTGAAGGCGCTGTGCAGATTCGGCGAAGGGCATGGTGTCCCATGGCGTGGCTCGGGCCGAGAGCGGACCGTGCGTCGATTGGCCACGGCGAGGGGCCGACACTCGCGGACTGGTCAGGCACGACCCCATTCGGGCCCCGCGACGTGGGGAGCTGCGAGCACGGGCGAACGAAGTGAGGCAATCGTCGAAGGCCGCAAGCTGGTAGTCCCGGCGAGACGCCGGGCCTACCTGAACCCATCACCGAGATGAGGCCGAAGGTCTCCCTTGTCGAACCCGATCCGTGGCGTTGCCGCCCTTATTGGGCCATTTGCCGCAGGCCGAGCCGGTCGAGGAACTCGAACTCGGTTCGCGTCGGCCGGAGGCCCTCGCGGCAACCCCGTCGTCGATCCGATCGCGTCAATGGTCGCCGCCACGATCATTGTGTACAATGGCCCGAAGCCCTTCCTTGAGAACTTCGGCTTCTTGATGGGGCGCTCGCCGGGGCGTCCATTCCCTTGTCAGGAGTTGTGTCATGAAATCGCCCGCCTATCTCGTCGCCAGCGGCGACCTGCGCCTTTCGGCCAATCAGGTCTGCTGGCCGGCACAGGAAGCCATGGAGAGACAGGTCATCGCGGCCTTCGAGCGTGAAGGCCTGCCTGTGGTGCGCGCCCACCCCTACGACCCCGAACAGAAGCACGGCTTCATCTCGTCGCAACGCATGGGCATGGATGTTTTCCGGTCCATTCCCAAGGATGCCCCGGTGATCGTGGCCGAGGCGGCCTGGCAGTACAGCTACCACGTGTTGGCCGGGCTGCGCGACCAACGCGGCCCGATCCTGACCGTGGCCAACTGGTCGGGGCAGTGGCCGGGACTGGTAGGGTTGCTCAACCTGAACGCTTGCCTGACCAAGATGGGAGTGAAGTACAGCTCGATCTGGAGCGAGACCTTCGACGATGCTTTCTTCCTGGACGGCATTCGCCAGTGGATGCGGAGCGGGGCGATCGATCATGACACACGCCACGTTCGCGATCTGATCCCGGCCGCGCTTCCGGAGGCCGAACGAAGGTTGGGTCAATCTCTGGCCCGGGCGCTGCGGCACAAGAAAGCCATCCTGGGCATCTTCGATGAGGGGTGCATGGGCATGTACAACGCCATCATCGAGGATGACCTGCTCAACGCCTGCGGAATCTACAAGGAACGCCTCTCGCAATCGGCGCTGGTAGCCGCCATGCGGCGGGTGACCCAAGGGGAGGCGCAAGCCGCCCGCCGCTGGTTGGATGAACAAGGGTTGCGATTTATCACCGGCGCGGACGAAGCCAACGAATTGACCCAGGCGCAGATCCTCGAGCAACTCAAGCTGTATATCGCGGCCGTCCGCATCGCCCATGAATTCGGCTGCGATGCCATCGGCATCCAGTATCAGCAGGGCTTGAAAGACATGACCCCTGCTTCCGATCTTGCCGAAGGGCTATTCAACAACCCTCAACGCCCGCCGGTCTACGATCCAGCCTCAGGCGCTGAGCTCTACCCTGCCCAGGCCCTGCCCCACTTCAACGAGGTGGATGAGGGTGCGGCGATGGACGCCCTGGTCACGAACCGAGTTTGGACGGAGCTTGGCCTCGACCCGTCCACCACCCTCCACGACATCCGCTGGGGACGGCATTTCTGCGGCGGTGGCATCGACGACTTCGTCTGGGTCTTCGAGATCTCGGGCGCGGCTCCCGCCTCCCATTTCGTAGGCGGTTACGCGGGAGCGGTCAGCGAGCGCCAGCCGCCGATGTACTTCCCTCTCGGCGGCGGCACGCTCAAGGGGGTCAGCAAGCCCGGCGAGATCGTCTGGAGCCGCGTCTTCATCATGGATGGTTGCTTGCACGCCGACCTGGGCCGGGGCACCGCTGTCACCCTTCCCGAGGCGGAAATCCGCGAGCGCTGGGCCGCCACGACCGAGCAGTGGCCGATGATGTGCGCTATCCTGCACGGCGTGAGTCGAGACCAGATGATGGCCCGTCACAAGGCCAATCACATCCAGGTCGTGTACGCGCCGGACGCTCTCACGGCCGACAGAGCGCTGGCGGTCAAAGCGGCCATGTTTGCCGAAATGGGCCTCCGCGTCCATCTGTGCGGAAAGGTGATCCTGCCGTCAGAGCCCTCGGCATCGATCTAGTCTAGTAAGGGGGTGCTGGCCAAACCAGACGGGGCGCTGGGTGTGGCTGCCACACGAGGTGCGGGCCGATGAGGTGAGAGACCCTTAGGGCGATTGCTACCGTTTCTCCGGAGCCGGGCGCTGAGCCACGGGGCATTGCCGAGGGAACCGTTCGCGATCGCTGGAAGTAGGGAGGGGAGTGCGATGTACGTTACCGAGATTGTCTGGTGGGGCTTCGTCGCCTACTCGATTCTGATCACGCTCTTCATGATCTGGTTTGTCGCCAAGGTTCGGGAGAAGGGAGGGTAGCCATGGACGCAAGAGAGCGACGCTGGTTGTACGTGCTAATAGGCGTTTTCGTCGTCCTTAACGCCGTCACCCTCTCCCCGCTCATTCCTTGGCAACGCTGGCTCTTGTGGTCTCGACCAACGCCCACCCAGCACGTGGACATCGAATTCGAAGACTACGAGATCCGCCTTCCGTCGGGCGGAATCGAGGTCAGGGCCGGTGAGCCGGTGGAGTTCTCAGCAACCTCTGCTGACGTCACGTACGGTTTCGGGGTCTTCCGGCCCGACGGGTCCATGGTCTTCCAGATGCAGGTGATCCCTGGCTACCAAAACACGCTGATCTGGGAGTTCGATGCCCCCGGCTTCTATGACGTGCGGTCCACCGAATACTCGGGCCCCGGGCACCCAGGGATGTTCGTCGAGCGGGCCATCCGCGTGGTTCCCTAGAGGAGGCGTCCGATGTCCAAGATCGGTTGGCTGGAGAAGTGGACGCTTCGCTACGTTGTGGCAGGTCTGGTGTGGTTGGCCATCAATGGCTTTGAGGGCGGCCTGATGCGGACGTACCTGGTCAACCCCGATGTCCTGCGAGGGCTGGAATCGGCGATGAACCTGATCCGCCCGGTGGCAACGGCGCCGACGCCCACACAGGTCTACTACTCCATGATGACGGCCCATCCCATCTGTGGGGTCTACGGCTTTGCCTATATGTGCGTGATGGGCGCGTTCTACTTCCTGGTGCCATTCTTGCTGAAGAAGGAGATCCGATACCGGAAGCTGGTGCCCCTGAACTTCTGGATGCAGATCGTGGGCGTCTTCACGGCGTGGGGCGCCGGGTTCTTTCTCCTCTTCAACTCACTTTACACGTTGTACTGGCCGCTGCCGGTGTCCTTTGACCGGGTGCCCTTGGCGGGCAGTATCGTATTCGCCATCGGCGCGGCCATCATCATGGTGAACATCCTGCTCTTCTCGTTCAACATCTTCAGCACTGTGGGGAGCAGGTCAAACCCTGCAGCCTGCGGTCTGGGAGACGTCCTGCGGTCCACCCTCGGCATCTCACGCCTGCAGCGATGGCTGGGGAGAAAGAGGGAAGCGGTCCCGGATCCGGCGCCCGAACCGGCAGAACTGCCTGTCTTCATCGTGTCCGTCGCGCGCGGTTCGATCGACACGGTGATCAATGCCATCGTGATGCTGACCGCCGGCGGGTTGATCCTGGTGTACGGCCTGGCAAAGCTCCTCAACGTGTCGCTGGACCCGCTCGCCATCAGCCCCCTGTTGTACAAGAACTGGTTCTGGTGGGGCCTGGACATGGTTGCCGATGGGAATGTGCTGATCTACTCGGCAGGCGTGTGGTACCTGCTCATCCCTCTGCTGGTGGGTCGCAAGCTCTTCGGTGAACAGGCCGTGCGCACCGTCATCCTGGCCGATCTGGTTGTGTCGTTGGGGGTCTGGAGCCATCACCTGCTCGCCGACCAGCCCCAGCCGATGGTCATGCGGATTCTCTCCGGGCAGCTCATCACGTGGGGCGAGTTCTTCACCATGGGGCTGACCATCTTCGTCTCCATGATGACCATCTGGCTTGCCCGTCCTGTCAAGCTGACCCCGCCCTTGCGGTTTGTCCTCGGCTCCATCTTCGGGTTTATGATCGGTGGCTCGGCAGGGCTCATCCAAGCCAACGTCGGGCTCAACGTGGTGCTCCACAATACCCAGTGGGTCATCTCCACCCACGCCCACACCATGTTGCTGACGGGCTTGAGCATGTTGCTGTTCGCCGTGATCTACGCCCTGGTCCCCATGCTCACCAAACTCGAGATCCGAAGCCGGCGGCTGGTGAACATCCACTTCTGGGCCTGGCTCGTCGGCTCGCTGATGATGGCCTACTCCATGGGATGGGCGGGTGTGCTTGGCATGTTGCGCCGGATGCTCTATCCGACCCCTAACCCCTATCAGGCCGAATCGGCGATCGCGCTGGTCGGCGGGGTGATCATGAGCGTCGGCTTCCTGGCGTTCCTGGCGAACATCCTTATGACTCTGGGATGGAAGAACCTGGTCAGCCTGGTCAGCCGGGAGACGAGGGCGGCGGCAACAGCGCCTGCCCTGTGATCAGCATCTCCTCGGCCCCTGCTCACCGTGCGTGGCAGGAGGTCTCCGCAGCCGCGGACATCGACAAGGAAGCCTCCTGCTGGCCCGTTCTCACGCGCATGGCAGGCCTGCCAGCTTCCTGACAGGCCCGCCCGCGATTCATGCGCCGGACGATCCCAGATTGGGTGGGCCGGCGGGCAAGGAGGCCGGCGTCGGCCTCGGCCGACGAAGCATAGGATCGCAGGCCCCGCTCCCTCCCTGCAGATGGGGACACTGACGCGAGATCGGGCGCTCGAGACCAGAGTGGATCAGCCCGCATCAGGACGCTGCTGACTCCATCGCGACCGCTGCAGCGGCAGACGTCAGAATGGCCAGGGACTCCGCGAGGCGCACTCGCGGTAGAGCGCCTCGTAGGAGTCGTAGGTGTGCGCTTGGGCATGGGGCTGGCTGATGACCAGGCTGGCCCGGCCGAACGCGGCCGCCAGGAGGGCCTGCTCCAGCGGGACGCCAAGCAGGCGGAACACCCCGGCCATGGAACCTTCTTGAACCCCCAGGTCGCCTGGGACCATCGAGGAAACCCCCGCCGCCGTCCCAATCACGAACCCGGAGATCAGCTGCCCGACCAGAAGCGTCACGCTCATCGCGCGAGAACAGAGCCGCAGGAACGCCGCACTGAAAGCCCAATCGGTCACGATCAACGCCACGATGACGAAGAAAGACCGGGGCTGGGCGCGGATTGGCTTCACCCCGAGCAAGTCGCTTGGCGTGCTCGCGTAACCTGGAGCGCGCGGGCGCCGCCTTGACCCTTCCCTTCGCCGTGGTCGGCGCACGCCTGCCGAGTGAATGCGCAGGACTGGGCCGCAGCACAAGTTCAGTGCAGCCGGCCGAGATTGTCCCCTCCCGTGCGCCAGGCAAACCCATACGCTCGGGCCGCAACCCGACCGAGCGATCCACCCAGTGCCATGTCTGCTGCTCAGACCGTCTGGTGTCATCCTACTTCCCGCCGCACGGTCTCGCGGGGTCCAACGGATACCGTCCGGCCCGCCGACCGTCATCCCGAATCCGAGGAGCCGCGCGAGAACTGCGTGGGATGCAGAAGCCATCCGGTTCCCTATGTGGCGATGGGTTGTCGTCGGCTAAGCGGGGGTTACGTTCGAGCCGCCGGGACCTCAGCCAATGGGACGCCGGCCATCATGAGGCCGAGGCGCTCGACAGTGGCCTCGTTCCGATCGAGAATGCCCATCAGCTGGCCCTCATAGAGTACCGCGATGCGATCAGAGAGATTGAGGACTTCGTCGAGGTCCTCGGAGATGAGTAGGGTCGCCGTTCCGGCGGTCCGTTGCTCGACGAGTCGGCGGTGTATGTACTCGGTGCTACCGATATCGACCCCGCGCGTCGGCTGGGCCGCCACCAGGACACTCGGCCGTTTGGCCAGTTCGCGCGCCAGGATCAGCTTCTGGATGTTCCCGCCAGAGAGATTGCGGAGCGGGGTGGAGCGCGAGGGTGTCTTGATCTCGAACTCGCTGACCAGGCGATCGACGTGTTGGGCGATCTGGGGAAAACTGAGGAAGATCCCCCGGGCGAAAGGCGGCCGCCCGTGGTCCTCGATGATCAGGTTCTCCTCCACAGTGAGCTCGCGGACCACGCCGTCCCGCAGTCGCTCCTCGGGGATGTAGGCCAAGCCGCGCGCCAGCCGCCGATCGGGCTCCCAGGCAGTGACGTCCGCACCATCCAGCATCACCCGGCCGCGCGACGCGCGGCGTAGCCCCGCGATGAGATCCGCCAGTTCACGCTGTCCATTCCCGGACACCCCGGCCACGCCAAGGATCTCCCCTGCCCGCACCTCGAGGCTGACCCCCCGGACGGCCCAAAGCCCACGGTCGCCTTCGGCCCAAATCCCCTCTAGCCGGAGCCGGACTTGCCCGGTCTCGACCGCCGGCCGTTCGACGCGGAGCAGAACCTCGCGCCCAACCATCAAGCGCGCCAGCTCCTGACGGTTCGTCTCGGAGGTGGCCAAGCTGCGCACTACCCGGCCGGCCCGCAACACCGTCACCCGGTCGCTGATCGTCAACACCTCATGCAGCTTGTGGCTGATGAAGATCAGCAGGTGTCCTTCGGCAGCCATCCGCCGCAACGTGACAAAGAGTTCCCGCACCTCCTGCGGCGTCAGCACGGCCGTCGGCTCGTCCAGAATAAGCACTTGCGCGCCGCGATAGAGAGCTTTGAGAATCTCCACCCGCTGCTGCTCGCCGACGGAGAGTTGCCAGACGAAAGTCAACGGATCGACGTGGAGGCCGTAGCTGGCGGAGAGTTCGCCAATGCGCTTCGCCACCCGGTCCGTGTCGAGCACGAGGCCGCGGCTGGAGGCAAGCCCAAGGGCAACGTTTTCTGCGACCGTCAGCGTCGGGACCAGCATGAAGTGCTGGTGGATCATCCCAATCCCGTGGCGTATCGAGTCGGCGGGCGAATGGAGACGTACCGGCCGGCCGTCGAGCAGGATCTCGCCTTCATCCGGCTGATACAGCCCATACAGGATCCTCATCAGCGTCGTCTTGCCAGCGCCGTTCTCCCCCAGCAGGGCGTGGATCTCCCCGCCCTGGAACTTCAGGCTGATGTGGTCGTTGGCCACAACGCCAGGGAACTGTTTGACGATTCCCCGCAGCTCAATGCTGCGGATCGAGGGAAGTGAGGGGCCAGGCAAGCGGTCAAGCTCCACGGCCGGGGCAGGAGGATACGCCCCCTGCCCCGGCCTCTCCAGCTCGTGGGCTAGGATGTCGTGATCGGGATGACGATCGTTCCGTCAATGATCCCCTGGATTGCCTCCTCCGCCAAGGTGTTGACGTCGGCCGGAAGGGGGTAATCGGGGTTGAACTCGATGACCTCGCCACCATTGGCTAGGTCAATCGAGAAGGATTCGCCTCCGAGGGTCCCCGCCTGGATCATGGCGATCATCTGCTCCAGGACGACCTCCCAGTGGTAGACCTGGCAGGCGACGACGATCGAGGGCGCCAGCGATGTCTGATTCGACTGTGTCCCGAACCAGAGGACATTCGATTCCTGTGCGACGCCGATGGCGCCGACCACCATCTGGGCTGTGCCAGTCAGGACATCCGCGCCGGCACCGATGTGAGTCTGCGCGGCCTGGGAAGCCAGGGCCGTGTCGCTGAAGGAGCCGGTCCACACGGTGGGTACCGTCGCGTCGGGGTTGGTGGCGGCGACCCCGGCCACGAAACCCTCAACGTAAAGCTTGGCATCGCCGGTTTCGATCGGCCCGATAACGCCGATCACGCCGCTTCGAGAGAGCGCAGCCGCCACGACGCCATTGACGTAGCCGCCCTGCTCCGATCGGGCCTCATAGGCAAAGATATTCGGCATCCCGAATGTGTCGAGGGTCGTGCCCCAGGCGAAGCTCGTCTCGGGGAAGTCTGGAGCGATCTCCTGGAGCGATGATCCGTACTGTGAGCCGTGGGCGATGACGAGGTCAAAACCCTGGCTCGCATAGTCGCGGATCGCGGCGGCCGCGTCCTCGATCACAAACATGCTGTCCGAGTAGACGATCTCAAACGAATCTGGGCCGCCCATCCTCTCCTGCATCACCAGCAGCGCGTCGTACATGCTCTGGCTGAAGGCGAGGTCGTTGATGGCGCTGGGCATGACGACGGCCACCCGGAACGGCTCAGCGGGGACCGCCGTTGGCTCGACGGGCGTAGGTGCTTGGGTGGGTGGCGTCGTCGGTACGGGCGTTTCGGCCGGCGCAGCCGGACCGCACGCGCCCAGCAACAGGGCGCCAACCACGAGGGCGGTTGCAATCAGGTGCAGCTTCTTCATTTTCTCCCTCCTTAGGAGACGGTCTCACACACGGATCCACCAGATCTTGGAACGCCGGCCGGGACCCACTTCACCCTTCGCCCCGTTCGAAGGGCTTGGTAAGTGCCACCGGCTGGCGCGCCTTACGGAAGGGAACGGCGAGCATCAGGATCGTCAGGACATAGGGGAGCATCAGGGCAAAATCCGGGGCGATAGGGATCCCAAGGACCTGGATCCAGTTCTGCACAGCGTTCACGGTACTGAAGAGCAGTGAGCCTGCCAGCGCGCCCAGCGGGCTCCAGCCGCCAAAGTAGACGAGCGCCACAGCGATGAAACCCATCCCGGAGGTCAGGTTCTGCTGGAAGACGTTGAGCAGCGCGATGGACAGAGAGGCCCCGGCGACGCTCGACAGGATTCCCCCGACGGTGACGGTGGCGTAGCGGACGCGGGTGATACTGACGCCCAGGGCATCCGCCGCCGCCGGGTTCTGCCCGGCCGACTTGATCTTCAGGCCCCACGTGGTGCGGTTCAAGAGAAACCAAATGAGTGGAACCAGCAGGTAGGCGAAGTAGACCAGCAGGCTGTGATTGAAAAGCAGATCGCCGACGACCGGGATATCGCCGAGCAAGGGCACCCGCACCGCGGTGAACCCGCTGACGGTCTCGACCGATCCGAGGGTCATGCGGAAGAGCAGTTCGCTCATCCCCAGCCCGAAGAGGTAGAACCCGATGCCGCTGATCCCTTGCTCGGCCTTCAGGGTGACGGTGACGACCGCGTTGGCCAGTCCGAGCACCGCGCCGACGAGGATCGCGGCCAGCAAGCCGACCCATGGATCCCCTGTCCGGAGCGTGAAGAAGAACCCCCCATAGGCGCCCATCAGCATCATGCCTTCGACGCCAAGATTGAGAACCCCGCTCAGCTGGCCAATCGTCTCCCCCAGAGTGGCGTACAAGTAAGGGGTTGCCAGCTTTATCCCTGAGTAGGCGATCCCCGTCAGGACGGCCGGGGTCAACAGGTCTTGGATCATGGTGGCGCCACCTGCTCGGCGCTGGCCAACGCCCGGGCCGACTCTGCCATTTGCTGACGCTGGACCATGCGGCGCCGCCAGATGTCGCTTGAGACCACGAAGATGACCAGCAGGCCGTTGAGGGCCGTGATCATCGCCGACGGGATCTGGACCGCGCGCTGCATCGCGTTGGCGCCGACGATCAACCCGCCGAAGAAGATGGAGGCGGGGATGGCCCCCAGAGGATGCAGCTGCCCGAAGAGAGCGGCGACGATGCCATTGAACCCGGCGCTCCCGGTAAACCCCGCTGACGAGCCGTCAGTGAACATGCGGTGATTAACGCCCATCACCTGCACCGCGCCTGCCAGCCCAGCCAAGGCTCCGCTGAGGATCATCGCCATCACGCTGTAGCGACTGACCCGAATTCCTGCCCGCCGTGAGGCAAACGGGTTGAGCCCAACGGCGCGGATGCGGAAGCCGATGGTCGTCCGCCAAAGCAAGGCCCAGGCCAGGATTGCCACAAGGATTGCCAGCAGGAAGCCCGCGTGAAGGCGCGTCGGGACCAGGCGCGGCAGATCAGCGGCCGTTGTGAATCGCGCCGTCTGGGGGATGAATGATCCCTCGAGGACCTGTTGGGGGTCCATCAGTGGGCCGCGCAGGAGGTAGTTCAAGCCCTGCACGGCAATGGCGTTCATCATGATCGTGGTCAGGATCTCGTTGACCTGCAACCGCGCCTTGAGTAGGCCTGGCACGGCGCCCCACACCGCGCCTGCAAGAAAGCCCAGGCCCAACCCGAGGGGGATCAAGACAGCCGAGGGGGACGATGGCAGGGAGAGAATGGTGGCCGTGGCAGCCAAAGCCCCCGCGATGAGTTGGCCTTCGCCACCGATGTTGAGCATCCCGCCGCGGAACGCGATGCAGATCCCGACAGCGACGAGCAGCAGAGGCGTCGCCTTCACCAGCATGTCGGCGACCGCGTTTAGGCTGCCGAAGGCCCCCTGGAACATGGCAGCATAGGCCTCGGCTGGGCTGACGCCCAGCAAGGCCAGCATGACGGCGCCGACGAGGAGGCCCCCCGCGACGGCCACTAGCGGCGTGACGATTGCCAACCAGGACGGGGAGAGAACTCGCGAGGTCAGTCGGATGCCAGTCTTCCCCATAATGACGGAGACCCCGGATGTCCAGACAGCAGGCAGAGTTGGCCTGACCCACAGCCGCTCTATTATAACCCACCCGTCTCGGAGGGCAGAGGGACTGGGCTCGCCCACCACATCAGGGACGGTCAGGCCACCGCGGCCAAGGAGGCGGGCGGGAGCGGCATTCTGCCCGTGACCCCGGCACCAGGCAAACGACATCGAGCTGTTCGGTGGCACGGGACCAGGGCCATCGGCCCTCGATGAAGCTCATCCTACGGGAATCAATGCGCCTAGCCGTCGGTGATCTCCAGTGCCCGGTCGATGATCGCCATGCCCTCATCGATCTGACCCTCGGTGATCCGCAGTGGCCCCACCACGAACAGGACGTTGTGGAACAGGAAAGTGAACAGGCCGTTCGCCCGCAGGAACATGCCGACCTCGGTCAGGAGGTCGATCCGCTCCTTGGTGGCCTTTCTCTTGACAATCCCGAGTGCGTAGAACAGCCCAATGTAGCAGACGTCGCCCACCGAGGGACGTTCGTCCTTGATCTCCTCCAGCCTCTGCCCCAGGTGCTGGCCGCCGCGGGCGGCGTTCTCGATCAGTCCATCCTCCTCGTAGACATCGATCGTAGCCAGGCCGGCGGCGCAGGCCAGGGTGTGTCCGATGCAGGTCAGCCCGCACCACAGGATCCGGTCCTCGAAGAACTCGGCGATCTTGTCGCTCACGGCCACCGCGCCGAGCGACACGTAGCCCCACCTCAGGCCTCTGGCGGTCGTGACCATGTCTGGCACCACGTCCCAGTGGTCGACGGCAGACCACCTGCCCGTCCGTCCCCAGCCGCTCATCATCTCATCCGAGATCAGCAGGACGCCGTGCTTGTCGCAGATCTGGCGCAGGCGGGGCCGGTGGTCGTCGGGCGGAACGATCAGCCCTTTGGATCTAGTGACGCCCTCCATGAGGATGGCCGCCACGCCGTCCGGGCCCTCGTAGCCGAGGATCTCCTCGGCATGGCCGATGCACTCCCGGTGGCAGGTGTCCCTGGTCCAGCCGAAGGGACAGCGATATCAGTAGGGGTCGAGGAAGTGCACTACCCCGGGCATCGCCGGCTCCACCGGCAGTCGGCAGTGGTCGCCGGTGAGGGCGATCCCCCCATGGGTGGCATCGTGATACGGACGGTAGCGGGTCAGGATCTTGTGCCGACCGCTGTACTCACGGGGCAACTTGATCGCGTTCTCGTTGGCCTCCGCCCCGCCCAGGCAGAAGAAGGTCTTCTTGAGATTCCCGGGCGTCACATCGGCGACCCTCTTGCCCAGCAGGCCGCGCGGCTCGGTGGCTATGCCTGGGTGGGCGTAGCATGGCCGCGCGGCCTGTTCCTGGATGGCCCGGACAACCTTGGCATGCTGGTAGCCGATGTTCACGTTCACCAGCTGGTAGGAGAAGTCCTGGTAGCGCTTGTCGGTCGCGTCCCAGAAGCAGACGCCCTAGGCGCGCGTCATCCGAATGGGCGCAGTGGCGGACTGTACCGACCAGGAGAGGAATGCGTACTCCCAGCTCATTTGAATGATCTCGTTGGGCCTCAACTGGGGGATAGCGCTCTCGGGACCATCCCTTTGTCTGCGGTCTGGAGTCGGCCGCGGTCGAAATCCGTCGTCGGCCGCAGCCTGCGGCGCGACGTCAATCTCCGTGCTGTCTGAAGGGGAGCGGGCCTTCTGGCCCAGGACTCGCTCGGAGGCAAATGGCCGCCCACGCTCTTCACGTGGGCCAGTACTGGCACGTTCTCCGGAAGACGGCACCCGAAGCGTTGCGCGTCGCCGCTATCGGGCTTGGCGCCGGGCCGCAGACTCTACACAATCTATCTGCCCGAACCTGCCTCGTCTCCCCAAATCCGCGGCGTACGGAAGCTCCTGTTCACCCGCCCTTACGCGCACGGCAGGCCTGCCCGCTACCCGAAAGCTCTGCCCGCGCCCGACAACCCCGGAGTCGCGTAGGTCATCGGGCGAAAAGGTCGCTACCTGACCGGTGGCGCTCTAGGGTCACCGGTATGCGTCGCCGGCGTCGGCCTCGGCCGACGAAGCCTGGGATCGCAGGCCCCGCTCCCTCCCTGCAGATGGGGACACTGACGCGAGATCGGTCGCTCGAGACCAGAGCGGATCAGCCTGCATCAGGAAGCTGCTGTCTCCCTCGCGAGCGCTGCAGCGGCAGACGTCAGAATGGCCAGGGACTCTGCGAGGCGCACTTGTGGTAGAGCGCCTCGTAGTAGTCGTAGGTGTGCACTTCGGCATGGGGCTGGCTGATGGCCAGGCTGGCCCGGCCGAACGCGGCCGCCATCTCGCGATCATCCAGCAGCTTCCGGAACGCCGCCGCAAGTCCCGCCGCATCCCCCGCCCGAACCAGAAAGCCATTCTTCCCGTCCTGCACCAATTCGGGCAGTGCGGCAGCATCGGCCGCCACGACCGGCAACCCGCTGGCGACGGCCTGTAGGGTCGGGATGCTCTGCACCTCGACGTCCGAGGCGATGGCAAAGATGGCGGCGTGGCGGTAGAGGGAAGGCAGGTCCGTCTCCGGGACAAAGCCCAGGAAATGCACCGCCTCCTGCAGTCCGAGTTCCTCGGTCAGGTCCTCCAGACGGTGTCGGTCGTCGCCCCGCCCTACGAGCAGGAGGTGGGCCGGATGGGTGGGTCTCAGCAGGCCTATGGCCCGGATCAGGACATCGATCTTCTTGTCCCGGGCCGTGCGGCCCACAAACAGGATCCTCGCCCCGCGGGGCAGAGCGTAGCGTCTCTCCACGTCGGGATCCGGATCGCCTGGGCAATAGCGGCTGGCATCCACACCGTTGGAGATCACGGTCGAGTCGCGTTCGAGGCCTTCTTCGAGGAACGCCGCACGCTGGGTCTGGGACGGGAAGACCACGTGGTCGAAGCCATTGATGATGCGCAGGCCCACGTCCCAGGTGACATCCTCTACCACCTTCTCGACCATGTCGCCGATCTGCACGTAGTAGGTGACAAAATGGGGCAGGTAATGGCAAGTGAGGATCTCCGGGATGTGCCGGCGTTCGCGCTCGAGACGGTACAGCTGCCAGCTCAGCAAGGCGCCTTCGTGGGTGTTGATCACGTCGGGCCGCACCTCGGCGATGATCTCCTTCAGCCGCTCATAGCGCAGCACCGGCAAGCGCCCTTCCGACCAGAAAGGGTTGGGCGTAGAGCGGACGCGCCATACGGCGACCCCCATGTCGTAGTCGTGGTAGGGGGCGCCGCGATCGCTGGCCGTCACCACCGTCACCCGGTGGCCTCGCCGGACCATCTCGCGCGCCACCTTCTGCACCACCAGTGTGACCCCGCTGGTTGTCGGAGGATAGCCGTGGCTCACCATCAGGATGCGCACGGTGGGCCTCTCATTCCGAGGGCTTCGCCGCCGACCTGCCAGCGCGCAGAAGCCGCCAGTAGAAGCCAAGGCTGACGACGTACGGGATCATGAAATAGGTCACCCGAAACAGCACGGCCGCCAGGAGGGCCTGTTCCAGCGGGACGCCAAGCAGGTGGAACACCCCGGCCATGGAACCTTCTTGAACCCCCAGGCCGCCTGGGACCATCGAGGCAACCCCCGCCACCGTCCCGATCACGAACCCGGAGATCAGCTGCCCGACCAGAAGCGTCACGTTCATCGCGCGAAAACAGAGCCACAGGGACGCCGCACTGAAAGCCCAATCGGTCGCGATCAACGCCATGGTCACAAGGAAAGACCCCGGCCGGGCGCGGATTGCCTCCACCCCGAGGCTGATCGTCGCGTCGTATCTCTCCAGCTGATCGCTGACGTCACGCCGCAAGAGGCGCTGCCCCGCCTCCACCAGGAACGTGACCAGCCCTTTTCTCATGGCGCTCGAGGAGAGCATGCCTGCGGCGAGAACGACGGCCAGCAGGATCAGGACGGAGACCACGACCAGAAGGACAGCCACCGTCCGGGTAATGGCCGCGTGTAGAAGGAAGTAGAGCAGGCCGACGGGCAACATGCCCATCATCGCCAGACTGGTCAGATAGAAATGCAGAATCGAGACGACGACGACCTCACCCAGGCTTGTCCCGTGCCGACCCATGACCATGAAGCGGACCGAGTAACCGGCAGCCCCACCGCTCGACACGACATGGTTCAAGACAGTGCTCACGAAGCCGACTGCAGTCAGATCGCCCGCGCGCATGCGGATGCCCAGCAGCTGGCTCACGCGGGCGAACGTGTAGCTGATGCAGAAGTAGGAGACAGCCGTCGTCGCCAGGGCGTAGGGGATCGGCTCTCCCCTCGCCTGCCTGAGCGCCCCCTGGATCCGGCTCCAGTCCATGGCGATGAAGACTGACCCGAGAAGGGCGATCGCGACGACCAGCCCGGGCACCCATCGCTTGTAGGAAGACCGCGCATCGCTCATTGAGGGCGTCCTCGCTGATCCATCGATAGCGCCTCAGGGCAGCAGGCACACGCTGGCGATCGTGCCCGGCATCGCCAGATGGACCTTCCTGCCGCGTATCTCCGAGCGGCGGGGCCCCGCTCACATACGCCGCAGAGATCGGCCTCCTGCGAGCCATGAGCCGAGGCCAGACGGTGGCCCGTCACAGGGCGAATCACACCCAGGTCGTGTATGCGCCGGGCGCGGTCACCGCCGACGAGGCACCGGCGGTCGAGGCGGCCATGTTCACCGAAATGGGCCTCCACGCTCACCGCTGTGGAAAGGTGAGCCCGCCATGAGCGTCCTCGCCATTGATCTGGTGCATCAAGGGGGTACTGGTTACAGTGGACGGCGCACCCGCCGTGGCGTCGGCGAGGGGCCGTGCGTTTCTGCCATGGCATTCCCCCATTTTACCTGGTCTCCGGCAGCAGATGTCGCGATGCGTCAGGAATCGTGCCAGGCCGCAGGCCGCGTTCGATCCACTCAGCTCCCTGCGCTCTGCCCCGATCCGTGCTGCCGCGAATGAAAGGCCCGGATTCGCTCCACGATGATGCGGGCCTCATCCTTGCTGACCGGTCGCGGATCAATGGCAATGATACCCAAGTTTGCCTTGTGGTCGCGGGTCACGATCGCCGGATCCCCGGCTCGCAGGAAGTTGATCAGATCGTGGGGCGTGAAGCCAGGGACCGCTGCGTCCAGCTTGAGCTCGACGCGCCGGATGTCGCGCCCGGCTTCATCCTGCGCCACCCCCACATCAATGCCGCTCAAGCCGCTCAGCCCCTCAAGCAGGATGTCATTGATCTCCTGGAGCCGTTGCTTCTCAGCGGCGTGATCCTGCCGCGCGTACAGTTCTAGCGCGGTCAGGAAGCCCAGGACGCCTTCCTTCGTGACCTTCATCGCCCGGGCGATCCCCCAATGTTGCGCCCGACACGCCTGGATGTACTGCGCCTTCCCGCAGAGCATCCCGAAGCTGGGGCCGCCGATCGCCTTCCCACCACTATAGGTTACCAGATCGGCGCCCGCCGCGACGTAGCTGGTCAGATCCTCCTCAGCCGCGGCATCCACCAACACCGGAACTGCGCGGGCATGGCAAACCTCGATGCACTCGCGCAGCGACAGCATCCCCCTCTGGACGACGTGGTGCGAGATGATGTACAGGAATCCTGCAGTCGGATCGTCGATCGCGCTCTCGAGGTGACCTCTGGCGACGAAGTTGGTCCAGCCGATGGGGACGAGTGTTGCTCCGGCAAGCCTGGCCATGGCAGCGAAGTTGCACAGGTGGCCGGTCTGGATCAGGATGTGCGTCTTCTTGAGACCGGTCGTGTCGGGCAGGGCCTGAATGCGGCCGATGTCCACGGCGGTCATGAACGCGGCGACGCCCATGGCGATGCCCGCTGCCGCACCGGCGGTCATGCAGCCCGCCTCGGCCCCGGTGATCTGCGCGATCCGCTCGCCCGCCCGCTCCTCCAGCTCTATCATGTTGACATAGTACCTGGAGGCCTCGACCATCGCCTGCGCCACCTCCGGTGCGAGAGTGTTCGCTCCAAGGAGTGTCATCCGCCCGGAGGCGTTGATCAGCGGCTTCACTCCGAGGTCCTTGTACGTCACCATCGCCGTCACCTCCTGTGGCTCACCCCTCAGCCGTTCTTGTTGAGCCACTGATTGACATTGATTGACTCCTGCCCGATCATCCACTGCGCGTTCAGCCGGATCCCCTTCTCTGACAGCTCGCGGAGTGCTTCGACCTGCCTGTCGTCGACGAACAGCCAGTTGGCGATCTTGCGCCTCCCTGGCTCGAAGCGCAGATTCCCTAGATTGACCTCCTCAAGCCGCAGGCCGGCTCGCACCAGTGGAACGAGGTCCGCCGGACTTTCGACGAGCAGGAAGAATGGCTGCGCTCCGAAGCCGTCGCCGCGGATACGATCAACCGCAGCTTGTGAGGTCAGGAAGTCGACATCAACGCCAGGTCCGGCAGAGAGCCGCTGGAGTTTCTGGATCAACTTGTCGTTGGCGATGCCATCGTTGACCAGAACGATGCGCGTGGCACCCACCTTGCGCGCCCAACCTGTGGTCACCTGTCCATGGATGAACCGATCATCCGTGCGCGTCAAGACAATGCCCATGCCTCTCCCCGGGGTAGTGCGCCCGGGCACCTGGCTGGTCTACCCGGGCGCACCACAAAGGATTCGGAAGGGTCCGGCAATCTGGGCTACTGGCCTGCGGACGCCAGCAAGCCAACGTGCCCGCACACCATCCCGATCGCCAGGATCAAGATCATCACCCACACCGACCGCCAGCCACGCTTCAGCAATCGATAGGCGAGGACCACAAAAGCCAACGGCAGCAATCCCGGCAGCAGTCCGTCCAGCTGGCCTTGCAGCGCACCGTCGGCGAACGGGGTGATGATCTTGATGTAAACCGCCACTAGCGCGCCGACGACCATCGCGCCAACCAGGCCCAGGCCCCCCATGAAGGCTTCGCTTTCCTTGCCTGTCAACCGTTCGAGCAGCGCTTCACCCCGGTAGTAGCCCTGGGTCACCCCGAAGTACAGGCCGAGGTACCAGACTAGGGCGAAGACCACGGTCAGGATGATGACGCCCGTGGCCTTGCCCTGCATGGAGAAGTCAACGGCGATACCCAGCAGCGCAACAAACACCAGCAGGAAGAACGAGTCGCCAATCCCAGCCAGCGGTCCGATCAGGCTTCCCTTGAGCGCATTGATGGTGGACGTGTCCTTCAGTTCGCCCTTGGCGTTCTTCTCCTCCATGGCGGCGATCATGCCGGTCAGGATCGAACCCGTCAGCGGGTTGGTGTTGTAGAAGACCAGATGGCGCTTCAGCGCCTCGGCCCGCTCTTCCACACCCTTGTACAACTTCTTGATCAGTGGAATGAACATCCATGTCAGGCCGACGGCCTGCATGCGCTCGAAGCTGAAGCTTGACTGCAAGAAGAAGGAACGCAGGTACAGGCTCCACAGATCCCGCTTGGTCACCTGTGTACCCTGGCCCGCGGGAGCGGAAGTCTCAGCCATGGCAACCTCCCCTTATCCTGTTTGGGCTGACCCGGCCCGACTGGCCTGCAGCTTGGTGTAGCCAATGAGCAGCGCAGCTGCCGTGGCCAGGATGCCGATGGTGATGGTGTTCAGCTTGAGGGCGGCGGCCAGGACGAAGCCGATCAGGAACCATGGCCACAGCTCACGCTTGAGGATCATCACCATGAGCAGCGAGAAGCCGACGGCCGGAAGCAACGCTCCACCGACGCCGATGTCGCGCGTCAGCCATTCCGGCACAGAGGCCACGAGGGATTGGGTGGCCTCCACGCCCAATGTCAGGGCTAGCACGACCGGGACGAATCGCACCAGGAAATGAAGTGTGTTGCCAATCCACAAGACCAGCGCGACGCCGCCGGTGCTGGCGCGTGCGGCGAAGCGGTCGGCCCAGTGGGCCGTGAACGAGTTGATCGTCTGGACGGCAATCCCGAATGCCTGCCCGATCAGCGCCGCCGGGAGCACAACAGCCAGCGCGGCTTCATAGTTGAGCCGCCCCACGATCACCAGCACGGTCGCTAGGGTGGTGCCCACGATCTTGTCGGGCGGAACCGTCCCGCCGATCGAGGTCAGGCCGAGCCAGACGAGTTCCAGGGAGATGCCGACGACGAGGCCCGTGGCCACATCCCCCAGGATCAGTCCGACCACCGGGCCGACAATCATGGGCATGGCGAAGATGGGTGGCAGGATCATGATCGGAAGTTCGGTCAGTGCGGCAATGCCTGCGTAAAGCGCGATCAGCAGGGCTTGGACAACAGAGACCTCCATGCTGCGCCTCCTTCTCTAAGCATCCATCATGAGTCAGGCAATGGTTCATCGAGAACGGCTCGGATGTCGGCAATGCCCTCCTTTCCTCTGTCGCGCGCCAGACGCGCCAGATCCTTCACACCCAGGCTGTCCTTGTTGAGAAGCACCTCAAGCAGCATTGGCAAGTTGACGCCCGTGACCGCCTCCACGCGTTCATCGGCGGCCAACACCCGGGCGCAGGCCGTTGCCGGGCTTCCCCCGAACAGGTCAAGCAACACCAGGATGCCGGCTTCCTTGTCCGTGGCGGCAATGATCCTGCGCAATGCAGCGAGAACGTCCTCCGTTCCCATGCCGGGCTGGAGGGCGATCGTTTCCACGCCCTGCACATCCCCGACAATCATCTGGGCCGTGGACAACAAGCCATCAGCCAGGTGGCCGTGGGAGACCAGAACGATGTGTGTCATTGCACCATCTACCCCACGACTGCTCCGCCTGCGGCGCCCCACCGGGCAGGCAGGTACGGGCGGTTGGCCTCCAGGATTTCATCCAGAAGTGGCTTGGCCGTCTCGTAGGACATGACGAGCGGGTGAGCCAGCAGGGCGCGCAAGGCAATGGCATAGGAGCAGCGGGTTGCGGCCTCCACCGTCAGTTCCTCGTAGGCCTTGATCATCTGCATCAGACCTCGCACTTCGGCGGGCAGCCGCGCAACGGGCAGCGGATGCGCTCCCCTGGCATCGATCCGTGCGGGAAGCTCGATCACCGCTTCGGGTTCGAACCCCGGGACGGCGTCGCCCGCAGGAACATCCACAACGTGAACCTCGTCCGCGTCATTGTGCAGGGCGCTCATCAGGGCCAGGATCGGCTCATCGAGAATCGGGTGGCCGCGCAGCGTCGCCAACTCTCCGACGGTGAAGTCGGCGCTCTCAAGCTGCGGCTGGATCTCCTTTTGCTTCTGGATCAGCACCTCAGCCCGCGTCTGGCTCTGCGCCGCCAGGCGCTCATAGGTACGTCGAGCATGATAGTAGAAGTGCGGGACTTCGCTTCGGAGCAGGCTGTAGAACCAGTGTGCCGGATAGGCCTCGAGGGCTTGCATGACCTGCGGCGGGTACAAGGACCCTTCGCTCGCTTGGGCTAGGAGCTGCTCCACCAGCCGCGGTAGCACCTCGGCTCCATCGACGGTAATGCTCCTCACCCACCCCGTATGCGTGACGCCGATCATGTCGGCCTGCACGCGACGCGGCTCAACTCCCAGCAGCAGCGCCGCGCCCATGCGCAGCCCATACGGCGCCGTGCACAGTCCGATCGCCCGGACGCCTGTGTGCCGGGTCATAGCCTCCGTGAGCAGGCCTTCCGGGTTGGAGAAAGGGATCACCCACGCCCGCGGCGCCCATCGTTCGATCTCGCTGCCATAGTCGATCATGACCGGAATCGTCCGCAATGCATTCGAGAAACCGCCAGGGCCTGTCGTCTCGTCGCCCAGGATGCCAAAACGCAGGGGGATCCTCTCATCTTGCGCCCGCCCAGTTAGGCCGCCGACACGGATCGTGATCACGATGAAGTCGCTGCCCTCAATTGCCTGCTGATGGTTGCTGGTCGGCCGGATCTGCGGCGCGGTCACCTCGTGGCGCGCCAGGCTGCGCCGGGTGAACGCCGCCACCCGTTCCGCCGCCCGCAAATCGATGTCCAGCAAGGCCACCTCGTCGAAGGACAGCTGCCCGGTGTACCTGTGCAGACCATCCAGCAGCAAGGGCGTGAAGATGCTTCCTCCACCGATGATCGTCAGTTTCACGCGGCTCGCCTCCTGGTGCGCCCGCTCCGGCCCGCTTCCCCACTAAGGCGTTTGCCCGACGGACCCTGTCCGCTTCCGACAAAACCGAGGGCGGCCGACACCGCCGCGCCGGCCTCGACCACGAACTCGGATAGGCGGTCGAGCCGATCGAGACCCAACCGGTAGGCTGGTCCCGACGTCCCGACGGCGCCAACCACTTCCCCCATGTGGTTGAACACCGGCGCGGCGATGGACCGTATCTCC
>CAYQUY010000008.1:0-22393 GCA_964420755.1 uncultured Anaerolineaceae bacterium | reverse complement strand
CCTTCTGCGTGGTCGGTTCGCCGCTGGTGTGGACCCACGAGCACTGCTCGCGGATGTTGGCCATCTCGAAGCAGTACGGATTGAGCCCGGCTTCGGCGACCGCAGCCCGGAAGGTCGGCTCATGCATGCGCGGTGAGCAAGAGGCCACGACGACCCGGTTCAGACCGAGTTCGCGGATATCGTTCTGGATCAACGCCTGGCCCGGGTCCGAGCACATGTAGGTGTAGTCACGGGCAATGGCCACACCCGGCAGGTGCGCCGCGTACTCAGTCACGGCCTTGACATCGACCGTGGCGGCGATGTTGATCCCGCAGTGGCAGATGTAGACGCCGACTTTCGGAGTAAACGCCATCTCACAACCTCTGGCCCTACAGGGCCTGGGCCACCAGTTCGGCGATGTCCATCACGTGCAGCTTGTCCTCGGCGTTCAGGTGCTTGACCGCCTCGTCCAGGGTGAGCAGGCAGAAGGGGCAGGCGGTAGCCAGGATCTCGGCTCCGGTTTCCAGCGCTTCCTTCACCCGGAGCTGCGCCAGGCGCGTCCCCGGATTCGTGCCTTCCAGCCACATCCGGCCGCCGCCGCCCTCGCAGCACAGGCTCTTCTGGCGGCTGCGATCCATCTCGACCACCTTGGCGCCCGGGATGCTGGCCAGCACCGCCCTCGGCTCATCGAAGACGCCGTTGTGCTTGCCCAGATAGCAGGGGTCGTGGTAGGTGATCGTCTTCTCGAGCTTGCCGGAGAACTCCAGCTTCTTGCCCTCGACCAATCCGGCCAGCACCTGCGTGTAGTGCTGGACCTGGATACCGTTCTTCGGGTAGTCATTCTTGTAGACGTTGAAGCAGTGGGGCGACGTCGTGAACATCTTCTTCACGCCGGCGGCCTTGAGAGCCTCGGTGTTCTCCTCGGACATCATCTCGAACAGGCCGGCTTCACCCAACCGCCGCACCTCGCTGCCGCAGCAGTTCTCCTGGTTCCCCAGCACGCCGAAGTCCACCCCCGCCTTCTTCAGGATGGTCACCAGGGAGCGGGCGACCTTCTGCACTCGCGGGTCATACGAGGGAGTGCAGCCGGCGTAGTAGAGGTACTCGATCCCCTCGGCCATCGGCTTGAGACCCAGGTCGCTGGCCCAGGCGGCGCGTTGGTCGCGCGGCATCGTCAGCGGGTTGCCCTGGCGGAAGGTGCTCTCCAGCGCCGTCTTGACATTGGGATGGACGCGGCCTTTCTCGACGAAGGCGCCGCGCAACCCGATGATGGTCTCCATCGGGTTGACTTTCTTGGGGCAGCGGGTGGAGCAAGTGCCACAGGTGGTGCAGTCCCAGAGTTCCTCGCGCCCTTCCAGGTCGAATGCATTGCCCGCGACGAGCAGCCGCTGAATCAGGAGGCGCGGGTTGAGCTTGGTCTTGATCGCCATCGGACAGCCGGACGTGCACTTGCCGCATTGGACGCAGGCGAAAAGGTCATGCTCACGGGTGAAGGGGCGACTCTCAATCAGCAGCATGGGCGTTCACCATCTCCTTCTGAGTTCGCGCCAGGAGGATCATGGCCGCCGAAGCGGCGGCCTTGGCGTGAGCCACGGTGTCGGGAATGTCCTTCGGGCCCTGGCAGCAGCCCGCCAGGAAGATGCCCGGGACGCCGCTCTCGACGATGCGGACCTTGGCGTGGTCCTCCCGGAAGAAGCCGTCCTGATCGCGGGCGATGTGGAGCATCTCGGCCACGCTTTGGGAGTCCTGGCGCGGGGTGATGCCCACCGCCAGCACGACAAGATCCGCTTCGACCTCGACCATCTCGCCCAGCAGGATATCCTCGGCCCGGACGACCAGGTGGTCGCCGCGGCGGAGGACCTCGGAGGGGTTGCCGCGGCGGTAGTGCACGCCCTCGCGCCGGACGCGGTCGTAGAACTCTTCGAACCCTTTGCCGAAAGCCCGGATGTCAATGTAGAAGACGGTGATCTCAGCGCCTGGCAGCCGGTCATGGGCCAGGTGGGCCTGCTTGGCGACGGCCATGCAGCACACCCGCGAGCAATAGGGGATGCCGATGTTCGGATCGCGGGACCCGACGCACTGGATGAAGACCACCCGCTTGGGCAGGTCGCCATTGAGGGAGATGCGGCCGGCGGTCGGCCCGGAGGCCGATGCCAGGCGCTCGAATTCGAGCGTGGTGATCACCTGCGGGTAGAGGCCGTAGCCCAGCTCGGGTCGCCGCGTGGGATCGAAGGTGTCGAAGCCGGTGGCGGTGATGATGCTGGCGACGTCCACCTCCAGCATCTCTTCTTTCTGCTCGAAGTCGATCGCCCCGGCCGCGCAGGCGTCCTTGCACTTGAAGGTCTTGCCGCACACGCCGCGCGTCAGGTAGATGCACTGCTCGGGGTCGACGGTGTAGACCAGGGGCACCGCCTGAGGGAAGGGGACGTAGATGGCGGCCCGCTTGGCCATGCCGGCGTCGAACTCGCTGGTGACGCGCCCCGCCAGGCGGCAGGCCTCGGCGCACAGCCCGCAGCCCCGGCACTTTTCGACGTCCACGTAGCGCGGCTTCTTCTTGATCCGGACGTGGAATTGGCCCGCCCGCCCGCTGACCTCGATCACCTCGGAGTAGGTCAGCAGCTCGATGTTCGGATGGCGGCCGACATCGACCATCTTTGGCGTCAGGATGCAGGACGAGCAGTCCAGCGTCGGGAAGGTCTTGTCCAGCTGCGACATGCGGCCGCCGATCGAGGGCGAGCGCTCGACCAGGTAAACCTTGAAGCCGGCGTCGGCGATATCGAGAGCCGCCTGGATGCCGGCGATGCCGCCGCCGATCACCAGCGCCGCCGGGGCGGCGCCGTTTCCTGTGAGGGATTCGCTGGCGGTCATTTCGTCTCGCCTATTTCTGTCCACTCGTTCTCCTGGAAGGTTACCAGCGGCAGCGGCTCCTCCAGGCTTCGCCCGGGAACGTAGTTGAAGGCGGTCTGGACTTGCGAGCCGACGGCGGTAAAGATCGTCCCGACCGGGATGTCCGAGGGACAGGCCGAGGTGCACATGCCGCAGCCGACGCAGGAGGCGCTCATGTGGTTCATGCGCGTCACCTGGAAGAGAAGGGTGTCGCTCAGGAGCCGGACGGCGCCCTTGCGTCGTGCGGCGTTCAGGTAGTGATCGGGCTTGTGATCGAACGAGGCCGACTTGAACAGGCAGGTCTTGCAGTAGCAGATCGGGCAGGCGGTCATGCAGTTATGACAGCGGATGCAGGCGGTGAAGAGGCTCGGCAGGCCGCCATTGGAGCTCATCTCCGCCCGGACGGCAGCCAGGTTCTTCTCCCGGGTCTGGGTGTGGGCCGCCGTCAGGCGGTCAATCGCTGCCTGGCGGTACTCGGACCCGACCGGGCTGGACTCGGTGAGGCCGAGCTTGGCCGCAATCTCATCGGCCACGGTCACCGGGATAGCCTGGCTGGTATCTACCCCGATCAACTCGAGATGAATGGCTGTGTGCTCCGGGACCGGGGTGAGGCACATCTGGCAGGCCTGCCGTGCCTCCAGGTCGTCCAGCTTGAGCTCGCCACCTTCTCTGGAGGTTGTCAGGTAGTCTGCCAGGCTGGCCCCGCCGGCCCGCCTCTTAGCCAGGTAGCCGGGCATCTCGAAGGTGCCGGGGCAGTCCAAGCCGATCAGGGTGACCCCCTCGAGCGTCGCCTGCTGGAGCTTGACCAGCTCGACCAGGGCGCGGATCTCGCACGGCCGCAGGACGGCGCCGATCCGGGCCGGCGCCTGCTTGTCCGTCAGGGCCGAGACGGCACGGGCCCCGTTGATCGGCATGATTGGAGCCAGCGGGTTGGCATCCTTCATCCGGGCCGGGTCGGTCACCAGGGCCGGCAGGACCGCCCCGCCGCCGGCCTCGAGTGGAACGAAGATGGCCTCGACCGCGCCCGTCTCCAGGAGTCTCGTCAGAAGGCCCCGCACCGCCGCCAGTGTGTCGCCGTTTTCGACCGGGATCGCTGTCTTCATCGCCACTCCCTGATGCCCGCTGGGGCCGCGGCCCGTGGCCGCGCTCCCCTGTGTCTCTCTCAGATTGCCCAGTTCTGGCGAGCCGGGTTGGGCCCCAGCTCCTTGATGGCGCTGACCATTTCGGTGACCGTGCTGGCGAATTTCTGCCCTTCGCTGGCGCTGATCCAGCGCAACCAGACACGCCGCTCGTCAATCCCCGTGGCCTTGAGGATCTCCTTCAGAGCCACGTAGCGCCGGCGGGTCTTGTAGTTGCCAGTCTGGTAGTGGCAGTCCCCGGGGTGGCAGCCGCCGATGAGCACACCGTCGGCACCATCCATGAGCGGCTTGAGCACATACACCGGATCGACGGCGCTCGAGCACATCGTGCGGATGATGCGCACGTTGGGCGGGTACTGCAGCCGCGAGGTGCCTGCCAGGTCCGCGCCGGTGTAGGTGCACCAGTTGCACAGGAAGGCCACGAT
Source organism: uncultured Anaerolineaceae bacterium (assembly GCA_964420755.1). Classification (GTDB taxonomy): domain Bacteria; phylum Chloroflexota; class Anaerolineae; order Anaerolineales; family E44-bin32; genus DATEAV01. The sequence continues at coordinate 17,964 of CAYQUY010000008.1, read as the reverse complement.
GCGGGGCTCGAAGTTCGGGTTCTGATCACTCATGTTGACAGCCTCTCGGTATCAAGTGCCGTCCAGCTGAAGTGCGCGGTGCAGACATGGCACGTCAGCCCGTGACACGCTCTACGCCAGCGCCGCCTCGATCATGCTGTAGACCTGGCCAAACTCGAAGCCCTTCTGCTGGCTGGCCTTGTTGGGGCAGGCGGCGACGCACGCGCCGCACCCCTGACACAGAACCGGGATCACCTCGGCGTGGGTCGCCCCGGGCTCGAGAACGCGCGCCCCGTAAGGGCAGACCTCGACGCAGATGCCGCACGCCGCGCACAGGCGCGGGTTGACGGTGGCCACGATCGGCGTTGCCTCCAGCCGCGGCTTGGCTAAGAGCGAGACCGCCCGCACTGCAGCAGCTTGTGCCTGGGCGATGGTCTCTTCGATCGCTCGCGGCGAGTGCGCCAGCCCGGCCAGGAAGATGCCTTCGGCGGCGAAGTCCACCGGTCGAAGCTTGACGTGTGCCTCGAGGAAGTACCCGGTTTCGTTAAGCGAGACTTTGAGCAGCTGGGCCAGTGCCAGGTTGCCCGGTTCGGGCTCGATACCGGCGCTCAGGATGACCCAGTCGGAGGGCAACGTCACCGCCTCGTCCTCGGGCTGGACGGCGACCCGCACCTGCAACTGACCAGCGGCGCCGCGCTCGACGACAGGCTTCTTGGCTTCGTCGTACTCCAGGAAGATGACGCCCAGCTCCCGCGCCTGGCGGTAGAGGTCCTCGCGGAAGCCGTAGGCCCGAAGGTCCCGGTAGAGGACAACAACCTGGGCGCTGGGGACGGCGCGCTTGACGGTCAGCGCGTTCTTCAACGCCTCGTAGCAGCAGACGCGCGAGCAATACGGGTGCGCCGGCTCGCGGGAGCCAACGCACTGGATCATCGTCAGCCGGCGCCCTGCCAGAGACTGCAGGAAGGCCGGGTCCAGGAGGCGTTCCTCGAAGTCGCGCTGTGTGACGACGGCGGCCTCCTGGCCGTAGAGGTATTCAGTCGGCGTGATCTGGCGCGCACCGGTGGCCACCACAATAGCGCCGTGGCTCAGCTCCTCCTCCGACCCGTCGGCCCGGCGCACCCGCGTCCGGTACTGACCTCGATAGCCCGAAAGCCCGACGATCTCCGTCTCGGTCAACACCGTGACCCGCGGTTCGGAGATAAGCTGCTGGATTGTCTGGCTCAGCAGGGCTTGCGGATCCTCGCCGTGGGCGCCCGTGTGAATGTGGCGCAGATTGCCGCCGAGCTCGCCCTGGCGTTCAACCAGGTAGACGGGGAAGCCCTGGCGGGCGATCGAGAGGGCGGCCGTCATTCCAGCCAGCCCGCCCCCGATGACCAGCGCCCGGCGATCGACGTCGAACGACTCGCGCGAGATGGCCCGCAGCTTTCGGCTCTTCGCCACCGCCATCGCGACCAGCTGCTTGGCCTTCTCGGTGGCCATCTTTGGGTCGGAGCGGTGAACCCAGGAGTCCTGTTCGCGGATATTGGCCATCTCGAACAGATGCGGGTTCAGCTCCGCCCGGCGCAGGGTGTCCTGGAACAGCGGCTCGTGGGTGCGCGGCGTGCACGAGGCCACAACCACTCGGTTGAGCCCGTACTCCCGGATGCGCTGGGTGATCCGCTCCTGCGTGTCCTGCGAGCAGGTGTACAGATTGCGCTCGGCATAGGCCACGCCTGGCAGCGTCTGCGCGTACTCGACCACCTCGGGAACGTTGACCACCGCCCCGATGTTGATGCCGCAGTGGCAAATGAAGACGCCCACCCGCTCGGGCTCTTCACTCACGTCACGCTCGGGCGGGTACTCGGCCACGCATGTGGCTGTGCCCCGAGCGTCGGCCAGCAGCGCCGAGACCTGGGCCGCGGCGCAGGAGGCCTCGATGACCGACTCGGGGATGTCCTTCGGCTCGGCGAAGGCGCCGGCCACGTACACCCCGGGCAGCGAGGTCTGCCCCGGCTGGTACTTGTTCACCTTGGCGAAGCCGAACTCGTTCAGCTCGAGCCCGAGGCGTCCCGCCATCTGCCGCGTCGCCTCCGACGGGCGCAGGCCGACCGACAGGACGACGAGATCGAACTCCTCCTCGTGGACGAGTGGCCGCTTGCCATCCTCGCCCGCATAGGTGACGTAGGTGAGGCGCAGGTTGTGGTTGGTCGGTACCTCATACACCGCGGAGATCATGCACCGGACATAGCGGACGCCTTGCTCTTTCTTGGCGCGATCAATGTAGGGCTCGAAGCCCTTGCCGAAGGAGCGAATGTCGATGTAGAAGATGGTCGGCTCGATGTTGGGGTCGTGCTCCTTGGCGATGACCGCTTCCTTGGTTGCGTACATGCAGCAGACGGAGGAGCAGTAGGCTGCGGCCTCGCCCGAGGGGCGGCAATCGCGTGAGCCGACACACTGAATCCAGGCGACCTTGCGCGGGTGGGCGCCGTCGGAGGGGCGCTTGACCACACCCATGAACGGGCCCGAGGCCGAAAGCATACGCTCGAACTGGATGCTGGTTACGACGTTGGGGTAGCGGCCGTAGCCATACTCGGGCCGGATGTCACCGGGCATCGTCTCGACTCCCGGCGTCAGGACAACCGCACCGACGTTCAGTTGCAGGACCTTCTCGGTATCCGCGTGGAGGATGGCGCCTGCACGGCAGGCGAAGACGCATTGGTTGCACTCGGAGCAGACGCCGCAGCGCAGGCAGCGGGCGGCTTCGGCGCGAGCCTCCTCTTCCGTGAAGACGGCGGCGAACTCGGCGAAGTCAGCCCGGCGCTCGGCCGGCGGTCGCTTGGCCGGCTCATGACGGGCACTGAGCGAAGCCGCAACCGCGGCGAGGCGCGACCGGGCCTCCTCCGGCGTGAGCTTGGCCACGCTGCCGGAGATGCCTGGCCTCTGAAAGAAGTCCGGCCGCTTCTCGAGGACATAGGCTGCGATAGACTCGGCGGCCTGGTGGCCGGCGGCGACCGCGTTCACGATGAACGACGTCCCGGTGACGACATCGCCGCCGGCGAAGACTCCAGGCACATCGGTGGCCAGCGTTTCCGCCTCGACCGGCACCCGCCCACCTCGCTGGCGGGTGGCCTTCTTCAGACACTCGGACTCCGGCCGCTGACCGATGGCGAAGATGACGATGTCGGCAGGGATGACGGTCTCCGTCTCGGGAAACTCGTCGAAATCGGGCCGGCCCTCGATGAAGCCACGGAAATTAACGTTGACCGTGCGCACGCCGGTCACCCTGCCAGCTTCGTTGGTGACCTCCTTGAAGGTGCGCGCGGGGAAGACCTCGATCCCCTCTTCCTCGGCTTCGGCGACCTCCCAGGCGTGGGCGGGCATCTGCTCCCGGCCCTCCAGGCAAGTCATCCCGACCCAGGAGGCGCCCAGGCGGACGGTCGTCATGGCGGTGTCGATGGCGACGTTGCCGCCACCCAGAACGAGAACCCGCTTTCCCCGCAGCCGCGAGGCCAAGTCGCCGCCGGCCGGTTGCAGGCTAACCTGACGGAGGAACTCGGTGGCCAGCAGGACGTCGGGCAAATCGTTTCCTGGGATGGGCAGCTTGACGCCGCCGTGCGCGCCGATGGCGACGAACACGGCGTCAAACTCGCCCAACAGCGCCTCGACGTCCTCGACACAGTGGTTGAGCTTGAGGTCGATCCCCTGGGCGACGAGACGCTCGATTTCGCGACGCACGACGTCGCGAGGCAGGCGGTGGGCCGGGACGCCCACGCTCATCATCCCCCCGGGAACGGGCAGGGCCTCAAAGACGGTGACGGCGCAGCCCAGACGCGTGAGATCCTGCGCGCAGGTCAGGCCCGCGGGGCCAGAGCCCACAACGGCCACTCGCTTGCCGGCCAGCGGCAGCGGCTGGTTCTCCTTGGCGGCTTCGCCCGAGGGCTTGCTAAGGACCGCTTCGACCTCATCCCAGTGGTCGAAGGCCCAGTCGGCGACGAAGCGCTTGAGCGCCATGATGTTCACCGGAGCGTCGATCTGCCCGCGGTTGCAGGCGTCCTCGCAGCGATGATTGCAGACACGGCCGCAGATGGAGGGGAAGGGGTTGTCCTCCAGGATGGTCCGGTAGGCGTCCGCGTAGCGGCCTTCGGCGATCAAGGCGATGTAGCCCTGGGCCCGCTGGTGGACGGGGCAGGCATCGCGGCAAGGTGCAGTGCCTGGCTTGTCAATGGCGAAGGCGTTGGGGATGGCCTGCGGGTAGGGTTTGTAGATCGCCTTGCGCAGCGAGAGACCGCCGTTGAAATCGTCTGGGAGGCTGATGGGGCAGACGGCGGCGCAGTCGCCGCATCCGGTGCACTTGTCCAGGTCGACGTAGCGCGGGTGCTGCCGCACGGTGACGGTCAGGTTCCCCGGCTCGCCGGAGATGGCCTCGACCTCGGCGCAGTTGAGCAGGTCGATGTTCAGATGACGGCCGACCTCGACGAGCTTGGGCGACATGATACACATGGCGCAGTCGTTGGTCGGGAAGGTCTTGTCCAGCTGGGCCATGGTGCCACCGACCGCCGGCGAGCGGTCGAGCAGGTACACCTTGATGCCGGACTCGGCGAGGTCCAGGGCGGCCTGCATCCCGCCAATCCCCGCGCCGACCACGAGCGCCGAACCGATGACCTGTCTACCGTTGCCGCGTTCCGGCGATTCCTCCATTGAAGCCATAGACCTTCCTATGCCGCCAGTCCAACCGAGCGAAGAAGCGGCCGGGGGTTGATCAGGTGCTTGCCCCACCACTTCGACGCCTCAGGTAGGTCCAGCGCCAGGCCGATCAGTTCAGTGAAGTAGAACGACGGCATCTTGACCTTACCCGATTGACGCATCTCGATGTTGACGTGACACAGCGGGCACGCCGTCGCCAGGGCATCGGCGCCCGCCTCCTGCGCCCGTTCGACCAGTCGACTGACGAGGCGGTAGACGACATCTGACCTGCTGAGGGAGAGCCCTGCGCCGCAGCAGTCGGTGGCGTGCGACCAGGGCATGACCTCGGCTCCGACTGCCCGCAGGAGCGCGGCCATCACCTGGGGGTTATCCGGGTCGTCGAACTGCGCCACCTCCGGCGGCCGCACAAGCAGGCAGCCATAGTAGGGCACGACCTTCAGACCCTTGAGCGGGCGCTTGACCTCGGCGGCGAGCTTCTCCGGCCCGTAGTCCTCATAGAGGACGGCCAACATCGGCCGGATGGCGATCTGGCCACTATAGGTGAACCCCGCCGCCGCCTCGATCTGCGCCCGAGCCTTGGGGTCGTTGCGCATGGCGTGGTCGGCCGCCTTGATGCGGTTGTAGCAAGCCGCGCACGGGATGACCAGGTCGCGGCCCTCCTTCTGGGCTATCGCAAGATTGCGGGCGGGGAGCGCATGGGCCAGCGTGTGCCCTAACGCGTGAGCCGAGGACGCCCCGCAGCAGTTCCATCCGGGAATCTCTTTGAGCTCAAGGCCAAGGTGCTTGAAGGTGGCCTCACCGGATAGGCCGAACTCGAGGCCGGTGGAGCGCCAACTGCAGCCTGGATAGAATGAGTAACTCACTCACTGACTCCGTTTGAAGATCTGCTGGACCTCGGCGGCGGACTCGGGTCGTTCGGGCAGGATGGGGACTTTGCCTCGCAGGACCAGGCCGACCCCAGCACCCATGTCCTTGTAGATCGGGACGTGCGACAAGACTTTGAACAGACCCAGGCTGGCTGCCTCGTGTGAGCGGCCCAGGGCCTTGACCACACCCAGGAAGATCCGGTGGAACAGCAGGGCATCCCGTTCGCCCGCGGGATACCGCTCGGCCAGGGCGATCTGCCGCAAGGCGTCCATCACGGCGGAGATGTCGATGTCATTGGGGCAGCGGGTGGCGCAGGTGTAGCAGCCGGAGCACAGCCAGATATCCCGGCTGCGCATGACTTCTTCCTTCCGATTCAGGCTCACCATGCGCAAGATCCGGTCAGGGCCGTAGTCCATGGCGTCCACGACTGGACAGCCTGCGGTGCACTTGTGGCAGTGGTAGCAGAGCTCCACCTTCTGCCCGGACAACTCGTCCACTCTGGTCGTCAGGTTGGCTTCCACTCGCACCTCTCTCGTCTGCCGGGCACCCAGGCATACGACCGATCCGACAGAGCCTGCTTGAGTTCGCCTATCACCCTGCTCCCTGCCGGGAGCAACAACACAAAGGGCTTGAGCGGTGGCCTGGCCATAGCTCAAGCCCGCGCCAGAGTTCGCACTTCTGCCGTCGCGCACCGCACGGGTGCTTGTCCGGCAGCCGGCGCGCCAACAGCACATTGCCGATCGCGCTCACAATGGTCCGGCAGGAGTCGTCGAGGATCGGCAGGCGCAGCAGGCGTTGGCGCAGATTGAATACGGGGCAGTCCGGCTGCCATCTCATGCTGAATGATGTCTTGAGGGAGGGGCTGCCGGGGAGTGGCAAGCCTCCCCCCTTTCGGTGGATGTTCGTCACTAACCATCAGGCCAATTCTCGCGCTTCTGTCGATGGCCGAGGGTTTTCGGCGGACAGCCCGATGTTCGTGCCAGAGAGGGAAGCTAGCCCTCTCCTGAAGAACGGGCCTTCCCCAGCGCAGCCTCGACTTCGGCCCTGACCTTCACTTCCTTCTCAGAGCTCAGAGCGGTCCGTAGAGCAGAGGCCGCCTCGGCAACGCCGAGGCGGCCAAGCGCCCAGGCGGCATGGGCCCGGAGCAGGGGCTCCTCCTCGTGGAGAAGGATGCCGGCGAGAGCCGAGACCGCGCCAGGCAGGCCAAGGTTGCCAGCAACGACGATGGCGTTCCGTAGGAGGCCATGACGCTTTGCCCGGAGCAGCGGGCTCCCTCGGAAGTCGCGTCTGTAGCTCTCGGGGCTCATCCGGAGCAGGCCCAGGAGGTCCGGCGGGTCAAGAACCGGACGCGGCTGAAAGGCGGGGTCTGAGGTCGGCGAGGCGAAGCGCGCATTCCAGGGACAGACCTGCTGGCAGCGATCGCAGCCAAAGAGCCAATCTCCGACGGCCGGGCGGAGGCTTGGCGGGATGTCCCCCTTGGCTTCGATGGTCAGGTAGGAAATGCAGCGCCGGGCGTCCAGCGTTCGGTCGGCAAGGATGCTGGCGGTAGGGCAGGCCTCGAGACAGCGGGTGCAGGTTCCGCAACGGTCATGAGGGAAGGGCTGGTCAGGGACAAGATCCAGCCCGAGCAGCACTTCGGCCAGGAGGACGAAGGAGCCGCGCTGTGGGTTGATCAGGCAGCTGTTCTTGCCGATCCAGCCGAGGCCGGCCCGCTGGGCTAGCTCCCGCTCAAGGACAGGGCCCGTGTCGCTGTAGATCCGGTAGGGGAACGGGAGGCCCGCTTGCGTCTCCAGGGCTGCGATCAGTAGGCGGAGCCTCGCGGCCAGGACGTCGTGGTAGTCGTCGCCCTGTGCGTAGGCGGCGACACGGGCCGCGGGGGCAACCGTGGGGCGCGGCCGCGGGAGGTAGCTCGTCCCGAGGACCAGGATCGACCTGCACTGGGGCATGATCTGCCTCGGGTCGGCGCGTCGCTGGCGGGCGCGGTCGGTAGCGAGGTAGGCCATCTCACCATGGCGACCTTCAGCGATCCAGCGCTCGTAGACGTCGAGGTGAGAGGGCGGGTCTGGCGTCGTGACGCCGACCAGATCGAATCCCAGGCGTTGGGCCTCGGCCTTGGCAAAGGCGGTCAGCTCGGCAGATCCTGGCGGTGCCATTGGGGTCGCCAACTTGTCCGAGGCGAGATTGTAGGCCTGGAGAAAGCACTGTCAACCACCGGACCCGTGGCGCGTGGGCGGTGACCCTGAGACGGGAGGCTAGGTCGCCCCCTGCCGTTTCCGGAGGTCGGCAAAGGCCGATGGCCGATGCACGCGCCCTTGACTGCAGCGTTCAGGCGACGATCGTCAGCAAGGACGAGGAGGCGGATGGCCATCTGCGAAGGCGCTTGCGGTCGGTGAGACCTGCAGTCTGATGGGGACTCCTTGCCCGAAGAAGAGGAATCGCGAATGTGCTGGTTGGGGATGGGCCCAGCCAGCACACGTCGGTATTGTGTCCCGGATGACGCGGTTCTCCCTCAGCTCTGTGTGAGCTTCGATAGGTACTCGTGGATGGCGGCCGCCGCCTTGCGGCCGGCACGGGTTGCCGTCACCACAAGGTCCGGCCCGGTCACCCCATCGCCGCCGGCGAAGACGCCTGGGCGAGAGGTTGCCCCGGTCTCGGGGTCGGCGACGATCAGCCCGTACTTGTGGGTCTGGAGGTCTGGCGTCGTCTTGCCGATCAGTGGGTCAGGCCAATAGCCCAAGGCCAGGATGACGGTATCGGCCGGGACAGTGAAGTTGGAGCCCTCGATGGGCACCGGCCGGCGGCGGCCGCTGCTGTCGGGCTCGCCCAGCTCGCATTGCAGGCACTCCACTGCGTTCACCCGGCCATCCGGCCCCGCGAGGAATCGAACGGGTTGGGTCAGGAAGCGGTACTTGGCGCCCTCCTCGCGGGCGTGTCCCCGATCGTTGGCGTTCCCCGGCATCTCGGCTTCGGTGCGGCGGTAGAGGCAGGTGACCTCCTCGGCGCCCATCCGGAGCGCCGTCCGCAGGCAGTCGGAGGCAGTATCGCCACCGCCGACAACGGCGACGCGCCGCCCGACCTCGGGTTTGCCGCTCATGCTGGCGGGAAGGGAGGCAGGGTCGACGTTGGCCCGGATCAGAAACTCCGTCGCCTGGTAGACGCCAGACAGGTCAACCCCTGGAGCTTCCAGTGGGGCATCGATCTCTGACCCGACGCCGAGGAAGACCGCGTGATAGCCCTCCCGGAGAAGGTCATCCACGTTCATGACCTCGCCGATGCGGGTATTGGCAACGAAGCGGACGCCGGCGCGCACGAGATCACCAATCCGGTCGCGGACAACGGTCTTGGAGAGCTTGAAGCTGGGAATACCATAGATGAGCAGACCGCCAGGGGCTGGATAGGCCTCGAAAACGGTCACGCTGTGCCCCATCTGCACCAACTGCTCGGCACAGGCCAGACCCGCCGGCCCGGAACCCACGATAGCCACCTTCTTGCCCGTCGGTGCCCCGACCGGGATCTCGACGCCACCGTGCTGGCGCTGATAATCGGCCACAAAGGCCTCCAGGGCGCCGGTCAGCACGGGCTCATTGCGCTTAGCGCGCACGCACGATCCCTGGCACAGTGTTTCGTGAGGGCAGACTCGACCGCAGATCTCCGGCATCGAGCTCGTCTTGCGATAGATCTCCGCCGCCCCGATGAAGTCGCCCTTCTCGATAAGCCACATCGCGGCCGGGATGTCATTGTGGAGCGGGCACGATTCGACGCACACGGCCGGGTCTGGGCAGTGCAAGCAACGCTCGGCGGCGCGCATGGTTTCTTCGGCCGTCAGCGGCCGGTAGGTCTCCTCGAAGTCCTTCACGCGCACTTCGGGGGGCCGCGCGACGTGGTCCACAAAGGCCAGCTTCATGCGGGCTTTGCGATCGACGACGTTGTCATCGGCTGAGGTAGGTGTCATGCTCAAGCCTCCTCGATGGTCGCATGAATAGTACCGGCCGAGGGGAGCGGGTATCAGTCGCAGATGTCACGCGCCCTCGCGACGGTTGTCACGTTTGGCGGGGAAGCGTTCCATGATATGCCTGCCCGCGATACAATCGATCAGCCGTTCCTTCCGTTGGTGGGATTGCCTTGAGCCGTGCCCACCGGAAGCGCGGCTTCGTCCTGCGCACTCGGTCATGCTCTGATGGCCGGAGCGGGCACGGATATCGGAACTCGAATTGGCAGCGGCGAAGCGCCGTTGTTGACGCTGCATCTGGAGGATGTCTGACCATGAAACGATGGATGGTTGTGCTTATCGTACTGGTGGTCGTTGCCGCCGGCGTTCTAGGGGTGGGTGCTTATCTTCGCTCCAGAGCGCAAGCCGCCACCGCCAGCTTGCGGACGGTCGAGGCTGTTACCGGGGACCTGACGGCGCTGGTCGGGGCGAGCGGTTCCGTCCGCGCCAATCAGTCGGCCGTCCTGGCCTTCCAGACGACTGGAACGGTGGAGAGAGTCAGCGTTGTGGTGGGCCAGACCGTGCAGGCGGGCGAGGAGCTGGCGTCGCTGGAGATGTCTTCGCTTCCCGCCCAGGTGCTGGCGGCGCAGGCCGATCTGGTGGCGGCCCGGAGGGCGCTGGATACGGTGCGCAACTCCAGCTTGGCCCGAGCACAGGCGGAGTTAGCCTTGGCGCAGGCGCGCGACGCGCTCCACACCGCCGAGTACCGCCGGACGGTTCAGCAGCAGGGCAACCGCGCCAGTGGGAACACAATCGATGCCGCGCGGGCCCGGTTGGTGCTGGCCGAAGACCGGGTTCGTCAGATGGAATCGGAGTATGGCCTCTACTCGGGCAGGTCGGAGGATGATCCGGCCCGAGCATTGGCTCTCCAGAACCTGGCCTCGGCTCGCCAGGAGCGGGACGCAGCTCAAAGGGCGCTCAACTGGTATCTCGGACATCCCACGGAGATCGGTCAGGCGATTCTGGATGCCAACGTCGCCGTGGCGGAGGCCCAGGTGGCTGATGCCGAGCGCGAGTGGGCCCGAGTCCAGGACGGTCCGGACCCGGAGGACGTGGCGGCCGCTGACGCCCGGGTGGCAGCCGCGGAAGCCAGCATCAACCTTTCCCACATCACTGCGCCCTTCAGCGGGACGATCACCTCGGTGGGTGTCATGCCCGGGGACCAGGTTGCCCCAGGGACGGTTGCCTTTGGCCTGGCTGACCTGTCGCGCTTGCTGATCGACGTACAGGTTTCCGAGGTCGACATCGAGAACGTGCGGGCAGGCCAAGCCGTGACAGTGACGCTCGATGCCGCCCCCGATCGGACCTATCACGGCGAGGTCACCGAAGTGGGGTTAACCGGCATGTCTGTCCAAGGCGTGGTCGACTTCGATGTGACCGTCGAGCTCCAGGATGCGGACGATGTCGTCCGGCCGGGGATGACCGCGGCCGCAAGCATCGTGGTCAACGAGATTCATGATGTCCTGCTGATCCCCAACCGGGCGGTTCGGGTTCAGGATGGCCAGCGAATCGTGTACGTCCTGCGTGACGGGCAGATCGCCGTCGTGCCCATTGTGTTGGGGGCCTCTTCGGAGACCGACAGCCAGGTGCTGGAGGGCGATCTGCAATCCGGCGACCTGATTGTGCTCAATCCGCCACTCGTTCTGGACACCAGCGGCCCGCCCTCCTTCGTGGGGATGGGAGGGTCGCAATGACCGACCCGGTGATCGACGCCCACGATCTCACCAAGGTCTATCGGATGGGCGAGATCGAGGTGCATGCGCTGCGGGGCATCTCGTTGACGGTCGCCCGGGGCGAGATCGTCTCGATCATGGGTCCTTCGGGCTCGGGCAAGAGCACGCTCATGAATATCCTCGGCTGCCTGGACAGGCCCACGAGTGGAACCTATAAGCTGGACGGGCAGCAGGTATCGGATCTCAGCGACGACGAACTCGCCGCTATCCGCAACCGCAAGGTGGGTTTCGTCTTTCAGACCTTCAACCTGCTGGCCCGCCAGACGGCGGTGACCAATGTTGAGCTCCCGATGCGCTACGGCGGGACCACCAATGGCAGGCGCCGCCAGCGGGCGATTGAGGCCCTCCAGTCGGTTGGGCTGGGCGACCGTCTGAGCCACAGGCCCAGCGAACTCTCGGGTGGCGAACAGCAGCGAGTGGCCATTGCGCGGGCGTTGGTCAACAACCCGGCCGTCATCCTGGCCGACGAGCCGACGGGCAACCTGGATTCGAAGGCCGGCGAGGAAGTCATGCGCATCCTGTTGGCGCTGAACAAGGAGTACGGAACCACGCTGATCTTCGTGACGCACGACCCTGAGATTGCCGGGCGGACTGAGCGGATCATCCGGCTGCACGACGGCCTGGTCGATCGCGGCGAGCCGCGGGCGGGGGGCTTGAGGCCATGATCATCTGGCAAAGCGTGATTGAGGCTCTCGATAGCCTGGCCAGCAACAAGCTGCGCTCGGCATTGACGGTTCTTGGCATTGTCATCGGCGTCGGGGCGGTGATCGCCATGCTGGCGATTGGCCGCGGCGCGCAAGACACGATCGCGGGTTCGATCAGTGGCATCGGGACGAACCTGCTCTTCGTCATGTCGGGTGGTTCCACCGAGGTGCGCAATCCCAAGCCGCTGACCATAGCCGATGCCGAGGCGATCGGGGATCCGTTCCAGGCACCTTCCGTCGTGGGAGTGGCACCGATGATCACGGGAAGCGCCGAGGTCACCTACTCGGGGCAGAGCAAGAACGCTTCGGTCATCGGGGTCGTCCCCGCGCACGAGACCGTGAGGAACATCACACTGCTCGAGGGGGAGTTCATCTCCGAGGCGCACATGCTGGGCCGGGCGGCGGTGGTCGTCCTCGGGCCTGAGCTGGCGGATGACCTTTTCGGTCGGAGGGAAGGGGTTGTTGGGGAGACGGTCCGCATCGAAGGGCAGCCGTTCCGCGTGATCGGCGTCACCGCGCCCAAGGGCGGCTCGAGCTTCAACAACCCGGACCAACAGGCCTACATCCCGCTCACCACGGCCCAGGTGCGGCTGACGCGTCGCAGGCATGACCAGGTGGACATGATTGTCGTCCAGGCTATCAGCGCGGATGCGGTGCCCGAGGCGAACGAGGAGATCGCGGCGCTGCTCCGGACGCGACACCGCACGGCGATCGGGGAGGACGATTTCACCATCTTCACCCAGCAGGATTTCCTCAGCGTCGCCACGACGGTCACGAGCGTGCTGACCATCTTCCTGGGGGGCATCGCGGGTATCTCCCTTCTGGTAGGCGGTATCGGGATCATGAACATCATGCTCGTCTCGGTGACCGAGCGGACGCGGGAGATCGGGCTGCGCAAGGCAGTAGGGGCGCGCAAACGGGACATCATGATCCAATTCCTGGCGGAGTCCTCGCTGCTGAGCTTGCTGGGCGGCGTGATCGGGATTGCGTTTGGCTGGGGGTTGTCGTCGGCTGTCGGGGCGATTGCCAGGGCCTCGAACGCGCAGCTGAACCCAGCCGTCAGACTCGACGCCATCCTCCTGGCGACGCTGTTCTCGGCGGCGGTGGGGCTGTTCTTTGGGCTCTACCCGGCCAAGCGGGCCGCCGATCTGGAGCCGGTGGAGGCGCTGAGGTACGAGTAGGCCGACGTTGCAGAGTTCCTATCCGGCAATCGAGGCGGCCGGGGCGCTTTCCGGCGCCCCGGCGTTTTCTTCCATTTCTGGTTGGCGATGGGGGTTCGAGCCGACATCTATCGCAGATGCGGCCTTAGGAACTCGTCGGTGAAGGAGCCAGGGACACGGCAGATGTCCTCCGGCGTGCCCTCGGCCACCACTAAGGGGTACGAGGCCAACGAGGTCACCGCGTCAGCTCGGTTCCTGCTTGTGGGCTCGAGCGATGCGGATGAGAGTGACCGTGTTGACGATAAGGAAGACCGCGCCAGTCACAGCCATAGTCGTGAGGAAACACAGATCGATAACGTCTCCGGTGGGATCGAAGTTGTGCTCCACCGCCCACCGCAGATGGGCCCATTCCCAGCTTGCTTCAGCCGCAAAAGGCACGAGTAGGACGGCCGGGAAGGCCAACGCGAGGGCTACTATCAGAGGCCGCTTGACTTTGGCTACATTTGGGGCGCCTCGATCGAGCAAGGAGTGGAGATAGGAGCCAGGAATGAGGCCAATGCCCACGATGAGCGCCAGCACCAGCATGATTGCGGTCGGGAGGGCGGCCTGCTCGAGGAAGAAGAAGGCTGCACCGTAGACAAAGAACCAAATTGCCAGTACCGCGACCATCAGGGCTGTGTTTCGCCAGAGACGAATGTACGGGGACATCGCGGGCCTTCTCCTCTGCTCACTAGGGGTTCGTGCGTTCCCGGAGGGCGCGGAAATACTGCTCCGAATCAGCTGTCGAATCGTCGATGGTCGCTTGTGCAGTATCACGCGCCTCACGGTCCGCGCCGATCGATAAAGCAGACACGACTGTCGTCACCAGACCTCCGAGTGAGGCGGCGCCGCTCCCAACGCAGACCAGGAACGTCGTGCCAAGGGTGAGCGGGGTCGCCGAGCACGTGCCAACCGCTGCGATACCCCCACCGATAAGACCAACAACGCCTCCCGCTAAGGTCCAGCGGTCCCGCCTCAGGGCGCTCCGGGCGTCATCGAATTGTGCCACCCCCTGTGCCCTCAGATCGGCGGCGGCTCTGAACGCACCCAGCAAGTCGCCAGTCACCGGATCTGTTGCATCCACGATCAGTACTTCGCCTCCAAAGCAGATCCTCCACAGCGGAGGGTCGGAGCCTCCCAGGAAGTCATACCCGATGGTTTCCTCATCCGCAGCGGCACACGAAGGCGCCGAAATAGCACCGGTGGTCTCCTGGGTCGGGGCTGGAAAGGGAGTGGCGGTGAGCGGGGCACCGATCGTGCCCAGGGTGGTCACCTCCGCCGTCTGTGTCAATTCCAGGGATGGGATGTTAGGCGTAAACGAGATCTGCGCGTTGGCGCCCGCGAGCCCGAACCCGCCCGCCGCCAGCGGGCATGCGACGAGGCTGATGGCAACCAGCACAATCAGCCCGATGCGGAACCTGCTCGCGGTGCAGTTCATCCGGTCCCCCGCCTTGCCAGAAGACTTCTCATATCATGTTACAGCCGACTCTGGCCACATTCAAGAGGCGATCCGGTCGGGCGCTTCCCTCGGGGCCGTATACGCGATAGCCGCGATGGCAAGATCGCACGCGTTACCTACCTATGGCACCGGGGGTTGGGGCACCGGGGCGGTTCGGAGCCGACGGGTAGGGCGGCTCCCGTACTGCCCCTACTTCTGTAGATGCGGCGTGAGGAACTCGCCGGTGAAGGAGCCAGGGACACGGCAGATATCCTCCGGCGTGCCCTCCGCCACCAGCCGGCCACCTCGGTCACCCCCTTCAGGGCCGAGGTCAATCACCCAGTCCGCAACCTTGATGATGTCGGGATGGTGCTCGATGATCAGGACAGTGTTGCCCTGGTCGACGAGCTGCTGCAGCACAAGGATCAGCTTGGCGACGTCGGCTGCGTGCAGCCCCACCGAGGGCTCATCCAGTACGTAGAGCGTCTGGCCGTTGCCCCGGCGGGAGAGCTCGCGGGAGAGCTTGATGCGTTGGGCCTCGCCGCCGGAGAGCGTCGTCGCCGGCTGGCCTATCTTGATGTATCCCAGTCCAACGGACTGCAGCGTCTCGAGCCGCCGGGCAATCCCCGGAATCGCACCAAAGAACTCGAGTCCCTCATCTACCGTCGTGTCGAGTGCGTCGGCGATGGTCTTCCCCTTAAAACGCACCTGCAGCGTCTCCCGGTTGAACCGTGCACCGTGGCAGACCTCGCACAGGACGTACACGTCAGGGAGGAACTGCATCTCGATCCGGAGTTGTCCCTGTCCCTGGCAGGCCTCACATCGGCCGCCGCGGACGTTGAACGAGAAGCGGCCCGCCCTGTAGCCGCGTACCTTGGCCTCGGGCAGCTCGGCGAATAGACTGCGGATGGGATCGAAGACTCCCGTGTAGGTGCCCGGATTGGAGCGGGGCGTTCGACCGATCGGGCTCTGGTCGATGTTGATCACCTTGTCGATGTTCTCTACGCCCTCCAGGGAGCGGTGTGCCCCGGGCGTCTCCCGAGCGCCGGATAGCGATCGAGCCAGGGCCTTGTAGAGCACCTCCACCAGCAGCGTCGACTTGCCCGATCCCGAGACGCCGGTGACGGACACGAACATCCCCAATGGGATGCGCACGGTGAGATCTTTCAGATTGTTCTCGGTCGCCCCGGCGATGGTCAAGAACTTGCCGTTCCCGGGCCGCCGATGCTTGGGCATCGGAATGCGCAGCTTTCCCGCAAGGTAGCGGCCGGTGATCGAATCGGGGTCCCGGGAGACCTGTTCCACCGTTCCCTGAGCGACGACGCGGCCGCCGGCTTCGCCGGCTCCGGGGCCGAGGTCGATCACCCAATCGGCCGCGCGGAGGGTCTCCTCATCATGCTCGACCACGAGAACGGTGTTGCCAAGATCGCGCATACCCTTCAGGGTGCGAATCAGCCGGGCGTTGTCGCGCGGGTGCAGGCCGATCGACGGCTCGTCCAGGACATACAGGACGCCCATAAGGCGCGAGCCGATCTGCGTGGCAAGCCTAATCCGTTGTGCCTCGCCCCCGGAGAGTGTCCCCGCCCGACGTTCGAGCGTCAGGTAGTCCAGGCCGACGTCGACGAGGAAGTCCAACCGGTTGGAGATCTCCTTGAGAACACGCTCAGCGATCTGGCGCTGGCGTTTCGTCAGGGGTCCAGCCGGTTCCTGCAGGCGGTGCACCCAACCCTGGATGCGGACGACAGGCCAGGATGCCACCTCCACGACGTTGGCCCCATCCACTGTGACGGCCAGCGCTTCGGGGCGAAGGCGCTTCCCGGCGCAGGCAGGGCACGGCCGCTCCGACATGAACTCCTGGATCTTGCTGCGGATGTAGTCCGACTGGGTCTCCTGGTAGCGGCGCTCCAGGTTGCCAATGATGCCCTCGTAAGCAGCCCGGTAGCTGGCCCGGCGCCCTTCCCGGCTGACATAGTGGATCGGGACCTCCTCCCCCTGAGTGCCGTAGAGAATGAGATCCAGCTTCTCCTTGGGCAGGTCGGCCACGGGCGCGTTCAGGTCGATCTTGTAGTGATCGGCCACGGCCTCGACCATCTGCCAGTAGTAACCGCGGCGCTCGCGGCTCTGGTTCGACCATTCGAGGGCAACAACCGCGCCTTCAGCCAACGATTCCGAGCGGTCGGGGATGATCAGGTCGGGGTCGATCTCGAGCTTGCTTCCCAGGCCCTGGCACTCGGGGCAAGCGCCATGAGGGGTATTGAAGGAGAAGGTCCGCGGTTCGATCTCACTCAGGGTGGTCCCGTGCTCGGGGCAGGCTAGATGCTCCGAGAAGGGGATCTCAACGGCAGGATCGGCGTTGAGGTGGCTGACGAGCATCTGGCCATCGCCCATGCGCAGGGCCGTCTCGATGGAGTCGGTCAGCCGGGTGCGGAAGGAGTCGGCCTCCTCGTCTACATGGTGGCGGATCACGAGGCGATCGACGACCGCCTCGATCGTGTGGGACCTGTTCCGGTCGAGGCTGAGCTCCTCGTCCAACGTGCGCACCTGCCCATCGACTCGCACCCGCACGAAGCCCGAGCGGCGGATCTCATCGAGAACCGCCTGGTGAGTGCCCTTTCGGCTCCTCACCAGGGGAGCCAGGATAAGGATGCGAGCCCCCTGGGGGAGGGCCTCGACGGCGTCGACGATCTCCTGAGCGGACTGGCGGACAACCTCCCGGCCACAGATCGGGCAGTGGGGCAGGCCGACCCGAGCGAACAGCAGGCGCAAGTAGTCGTAGATCTCGGTCACCGTGCCCACCGTCGATCGAGGGTTGTGCGAGACGCCCTTCTGATCGATGGAGACGGCAGGGGAGAGGCCGTCGATGTAGTCGACATCGGGTTTGTCCAGTTGCCCGAGGAATTGGCGCGCGTAGGCCGAGAGCGACTCGACGTATCGGCGTTGGCCCTCGGCGAAGATCGTGTCGAATGCCAGAGACGATTTGCCGGATCCGGAGATACCCGAGATGACGACAAGCTTGTCGCGAGGAATCTCGACCGAGATGTTCTTCAGGTTGTGCTCTCGGGCTCCGACGACGACGATCTTGTCCTGAGGCATAGGGAAACCTGCGCAGGAAAGTGACGACCTCTCATTATAACAGGCAGGCGGAGGGAAGTTGAATCGGGAGGACTACGACTCGATCGGTGCAGGGGGCACCGGGGCATTGCACCGAGGACAATGAGTATTGGGCCCCGGGACCACAGCCTTGCACTTGGGGCAGATGCGGGCTTTGGGCGGCGGTGGCGCAGCGTCTTGGCTTGCCGCGGCCGGGGCAGCCAGCTTGCCAGACTGTGGCTTTGGGGGAGTCGGCGGACGATTGAAGGGGGCGGTGTGCTTA
>CAYQUY010000007.1:0-22515 GCA_964420755.1 uncultured Anaerolineaceae bacterium | reverse complement strand
AGTTGATCACGCCGGTAGCGCTGGAGAAGGGGTCGAAGTTTGCCATCCGGGAAGGTGGGCTGACCGTCGGCGCCGGTGTGATCACCGAGATCCTGGAATAGGGAGAGAAAGCCGCGGCGGCCGCCGCGGGCATACACTATGGCCAAGAAGGATGTTCGGCCCGTTGTGACCCTGGCGTGCACGGAGTGCCAGGAGCGGAACTACACGACTGAGAAGAACCGTCGCAACGATCCGGGGCGGATTGAGTTCCGGAAGTACTGCCCCCGTTGCCGGAAGCATACGTTGCATCGGGAGACCAAGTAGGGGCGAAGCACACCTGCCCAGAGCGCAGGTACTGGGCGCTTCGCCGGAGGACCCTGAGGGGCCATACAGGCCAGTAGCTCAACTGGAAGAGCACCGCTCTCCAAAAGCGGGGGCTGCGGGTTCGAGTCCTGCCTGGCCTGCCTGAAGTTCCAAGCCCGGGGCGAAACCCTCGGCGTCCTCGAGGAGTGCCAAGGAGCTAGAAGTGTCGAAAGCCCACGTTGGTGTCAAGA
Organism: uncultured Anaerolineaceae bacterium; assembly: GCA_964420755.1. GTDB lineage: Bacteria > Chloroflexota > Anaerolineae > Anaerolineales > E44-bin32 > DATEAV01. The sequence goes on along the minus strand of CAYQUY010000007.1, from coordinate 21,982 downwards.
AGCAGCCCTTCGTGCTGGTGCGGCTGATGCGGGAAACGGTGGCCGAGCTGCGAAAGGTCAACTGGCCGACCCGGCGCGAAGCCGGGAATCTGACGATCATCGTGGTGATCACGCTGGCGGTTATGAGCGGCATCCTGGGCTTATTGGACGCGCTGTTTGCCGAGGTCTTCCGGCTGATCCTGAGCCTGGCAGGGTGAGAACACGGTATGAGTGAGTTGGAGCCCGAGCGCGAGGAGAGCGTTCCTCCGGTCGAGAGCGAGGCCGACAAGGCGATGGCAGCGGGCGAGCCCGAAGCCCCTGAGGACAACCGGCCAGTGCTGGAGGCCGAGGTGGCTCCGGTCGCCGCTGGGGCGGAGGAGGCTGAACCCTCGCCTGAGGTCGATGTGGTCCCGCGAGCGGCAGGAGGGCAAGTCGCTGAGGCCGGCGTGGTCACCGAACTGGTCCAGCAGGTCCCAGGAGCCACGGCGGCTGGGCCGGCGCCTGCGGTGATGGAGGAGCCGGACGACAGCCGCAAGTGGTATGTCGTCCATTGCTACTCGGGCTACGAGAACAAGGTCCGACACAACCTGGAGCAACGCATCGACACGATGGGGATGAAGGACAAGATCTTCGACGTTGTCGTCCCCACCGAAGAAGAAATCGAGGTCAAGGACGGGAAGCGGCGGACGGTTGAGCGCCGGGTGTTCCCGGGCTACATCCTGGTCCAGATGATCCTCACCGAGGAGTCGTGGTATGTGGTCCGGAACACGCCAGGGGTGACGGGCTTCGTGGGCATGGGCAACGACCCGACGCCGCTGCGGCCGGAGGAAGTGGCGCAGATCGTCAAGCGCATGGAGGCCGAGGCGCCGCGGGTGAAGGTGACCTACAAGATCGGGCAGAAGGTTCGGATCATCGACGGACCATTCAACGATTTCATCGGCACCGTCGCCGATATCAACATGGAACGGGCCAAGGTTCGGATCATGGTCTCGTTCTTTGGACGGGAGACACCGGTCGAGCTCGATTTCCTGCAGGTAGAGAAAGCCTGATCGCGTGGGAGGGAGGCCTGATCCGCCCGCTGGCACCACTTGAGGAGAAGTGCAGTGGCAAAGAAACTGAAGGCAGTTGTCCGTTTGCAGATTGAGGCCGGCAAGGCGAACCCGGCCCCGCCGATTGGCCCGGCTTTGGCGCCGCACGGCATCAATCTGATGATGTTCTGCAAGGAATACAATGCCCGCACCTCGAACCGGGCGGGGGAGATCATCCCGGCCGAGATCAGCGTCTACACTGATGGTTCCTTCACTTTCATCTTGAAGACGCCGCCTACGCCGGTGCTGTTGCGCAAGGCGGCCGGTGTGGAGAAGGGCTCGGCCGAACCCAACCGTCAGAAGGTGGGCACGGTGACCCGGGCTCAGATCCGGGAGATCGCTGAGATCAAGATGAAGGACCTGAACGCGATCGATCTCGAAGGGGCGATGCGCCAGATTGAAGGTACCGCCCGGAACATGGGGATCGCGGTAGAGAACTAGCGGATTGTGGGAGGGCCGATTTCCAGGGGCCCGTTAGGACCACGGGGAGCAGAGATGACCAAACACGGCAAGAAGTATCTCGCGGCCGCAGCCAAGGTTGATAAGAATCGTCAGTACAGCCCGATGGAGGCGGTCAAGTTGGCTCGCGAGACGGCGATCACGAAGTTCGACTCGACGGTCGAGCTGCACATCCGCCTCGGGGTCGACCCGAAGCACGCCGACCAGCAGGTGCGGGATACGGTGCTTCTGCCGCACGGGCTGGGCAAGAAGGTGAGGGTCCTGGCTTTTGCCGAGGGGGAGGCGGCGCGAGCGGCGCAGGAAGCCGGTGCTGATTACATCGGCGACGACGATGTCATCAAGCAGATCCAGGGCGGCTGGCTCGAGTTCGATGCCACGGTGGCCACGCCGGAGGTGATGGGCAAGATCGGCCGGTCGGGCCTGGGCCGGATCCTCGGCACGCGGGGCCTGATGCCAAACCCGAAGGCTGGCACTGTCGTCCCGGCTGAAGACCTACCGCGGGCGATCAAGGAACTGAAGGCCGGCCGGGTCGAGTTCCGCATGGACCGCAGCGGCAATTTGCATGTGCCCGTTGGCAAGGCCTCCTTCGAGCCAGAGAAGCTGTACGGCAACCTGACGGCGCTGATGGAGGCCATCAAGAGGGCCCGTCCGGCCGGCGCCAAAGGCAACTTCATCCGGAAGGTGTCTTTGACCACGACCATGGGGCCAGGGATCCGTGTGGACGCAAACGCGGCCCAGGCCATGGAGGAGATCGCGTAGAATGCTTTCGGCCATTGCCGGCCGAGCATGAGCTTGCTTCGCCCAAGACAGCAGGCGCCTGAGGCCATCGTGGCTTAATTCCCTGCCGAGGTGAAGACCCAGGCGGACGTTGCGTGTCCGCCGCAGCCGACAGGTTGCAGGAGTCTTTGCATCGACGTCAGGCGCGAGGCAAAGACTCTTTTGTTGCCGTCTCGCATCCCGGTCGGGCGGCGAAGCCCCGACCCGCCGGGGGAGATGGCACGAACGGTGGAAGGAGGTGAAAGACTTTGGCAATCACGAAGAGCCGCAAACAGGCGCTGGTGGCCCAGTACCGGGACCTCCTCAGCCGCAGCAAGGGCGCCGTCCTGGCTGGCTTCTCCGGGATGACCGTCAGGGAGCTTGAGGAACTGCGGCGCAAGATCCGTGACCAGGGAGGAGAGTTTCACGTCGTCAAGAACCGCTTGGCCAAGCTGGCGTTCGTGGGAGCGGGGCTTCCCGTGCCCGAGGAGGCGCTGGAGGGCACAACGGTGATCGGGTTCGCCATGGAGGACATGACCATCCTGGCGAAGACAATCGTCGAGGCGGCAAGGCAGTCCGGCGCGGTGCGGGTGAAGGGCGGCGTGCTCGAGGGGGCCCTGTACAGCGCCAGGCAGATCGAACAGCTGGCGGAATTGCCAGCGCTGCCGGTGCTGCAGGCACGGCTTCTGGGCGTGATGCAGGCCCCCGGGGCCCGCGTCGCTGGAGCGTTGGCTGGATCCGTCCGCCAACTGGCCGCTGTGGTGAAGGCCTTCTCGGAGAAAGCTGGCGCCACGGCATGACCACCGCCGCTCGTGCCAATGGCGGAACACGCTTGTGGAACACCGAAGTGAAGATCGAGGCAGATCAAGGAGACGAGTTGACATGGCGAATCTTGAGAAGCTTGTCGAGGAACTGAGCAAGCTGACAGTCCTCGAAGCTGCTGAACTTACGAAGATGCTGGAAGAGAAATGGGGTGTCTCGGCGGCAGCGCCCGTCGCGATGGCGGCAGCGACGCTCGGGGCGACGGCCCCTTCTGCGGCACCAGCTGTGGAGGAGAAGACCGAGTTCACCGTCATGCTCAAGGACGTCGGGCCCAAGAAGATCGACGTGATCAAGGTCATCCGCCAGATCACGAACCTGGGTCTGAAGGATGCCAAGGATCTGGCAGAGACCGCTGGGGCCAAGGTCCTGGAGCAGGCAGGCAAGGAAGCGGCCATGGACGCCAAGAGCAAGCTCGAGGCGGCCGGCGCAACGGTCGAGCTCGTCTAGGCTGTCTGCTGACCATCGCCCGCGGAGGCGCCGTCGGCGCCTCCGCGGGCGATGCCCCTGGTCGACGCCGGATGCGCCTCGCATCGGGGTAGCAGCCTATCTAGTGGAAGACGCTGCGCTCGGAGGGCAAGAAGTGTCGTATACTGCCGCGGGGCGTTCCCTGAGCGCGCCGTTCGGTGTCTGTTGCGCGGGAAGGCACCAGAGGCAGGAGCGGTGGGCGCCGCGGGGCTGTCCGATGCGTCTTCTGTCCGACGCGAGACAGCTGCGACGCCGATCCTGTTTGTCCGCCTGAGCGGGTGCAACGGGTATGCGCGAGCGGATTCTGATCATCGAAGACGAAGATCGAATCTTGGAGTTCCTCCGCCGTGGCCTGGCCTATGAGGGCTATCGCGTGGAAACGGCCGCCGATGGCCCGACAGGGCTCGGCCTGGCGCGGGAGAAACCCCCGGACCTGGTAATCCTGGATTGGATGCTGCCGGGGATGGATGGCCTCGAGGTTTGCCGGCGGCTGCGGGCGGGCGGCGGGGTGCCGATCCTGATGCTAACAGCGAAGGATGCCGTTCCCGACCGGGTGACGGGACTCGATGCCGGCGCCGATGATTACTTGGTGAAACCGTTCGAGTTTGATGAGCTCGTGGCGCGGATCCGAGCTTTGCTGCGGCGGGTGCGGCCGGAGGGAGTCGAGCTGCTTTCCTTCGCCGATCTGCGCCTGGATACGGGGACGCACCAAGGATTCCGGGGCGATCGGGTCTTCGAACTGACGGCCAAGGAATATGAGCTGCTGGAATTGCTCCTGCGCCACCCCAAGCAGGTCTTGACCCGAGAGATCATCTACGATCGGGTCTGGGGCTACAACTTCGGTGGCGAGAGCAACATCATCGAGGTTTACATCCGCTACCTGCGTCAGAAGACGGAAGAGGGCGGCGAGCCGCGCCTGATCCACACCGTACGGGGCGTGGGCTACGTGCTCCGGGAGCCAATGTGACCCTGCGCGCCCGCCTGACCATCTGGTACACCCTCGTCCTGACCGGCGTCCTCATCCTGTTCGGCGCGGTGGTCTACGGGCTGCTGTCGCAGAGCCTGATCGGGCAGATCAAGAACACACTGCAAGGGACGGCCTCGGACATCCTGCAGGCCAGCCGGCGAGACGTCCGCGGGATTCTCCTCCCGCCCTTGGATCTCACTGCCAACGTCTACGTGCAGGTCTGGGACAGCGAGGGCACGTTGGTGGTGCAGTCTCAGAACCTGACGTCGGTAACCGAGCCTCTTGACCCTGCGGGGCTGGCTGTAACCGCCCCCACGTACTCTAGCGTGCTGGTCGGCCAGGCCCACCTCCTCGTCTTCAGCGTTCCCATCGTCGCCTCGCCGTCGGAGGCAACCGTGGGGCACCTGGAAGTGGGGAGTTCCCTCGCCATCGTGGATCAGGCCCGGCGCCTGCTTCTACTGGTGCTCGGGGGAGGCGGGCTGGCGGCTGTGGCCCTGGCCGCGCTGGTCGGCTACACAACAGCTCGCGCCGCCCTCCACCCACTGGCCCAGATGACCGAAGCCGCCCAGCAGATCTCGAGGGCCGACGATCTCTCCATGCGCCTCCCGCTCGCGAGCCCGCCCGGAGGGGAAGTCAACAGGCTGATCCAAGCATTCAATACCACGCTGGAGAGACTTGAGACCCTCTTCGAGAGCCAGCGGCGCTTCCTGGCTGACGTCTCCCATGAGCTGAGAACGCCGCTGACCACGATCCGGGGGAATGTCGACTTGATCAGCCGCATGGGGAAGGCAGACCCCGAGTCGCTGGAGGCCATCACTTCCGAAGTTGATCGAATGACGCGCATGGTGAGGGACCTGCTTCTTCTGGCTCAGGCTGAAAGCGGCAAGCTTCCGCTGGCGAAGGAGAGGCTGGAGCTGGACACCCTGATGCTGGAAATCTACAAGCAGGCCAACGTGCTCGCTCAGGGCAAGATGGATGTGCGGTTGGGCCGCGAGGATCAGGCGAGCGTGATCGGTGACCGCGACCGCTTGAAGCAGATGCTGCTGAACCTTGTGGCAAACGCCGTCGAGTTCACACCGACTGGCGGGACGGTGACGCTGGGCCTGACACGCGTGGAGGGCTGGGCGCGGCTGACTGTCTCCGACACCGGCCCAGGCATCCCCCAGGAGGAGCTCGGCCACATCTTTGAGCGTTTCTACCGCCTGGATCGGTCTCGCCGGAAGACAATCGGCGGAGGCGCTGGGCTGGGACTGTCGATCGCCTACTGGATTGCCCGGAGCCACCAGGGTCGGATCGAGGTGTCCTCAGAGGTGGGGAAAGGCTCGACGTTCTCGGTCTGGCTTCCGCTGGCCGACGAGGCATCGCCGGGGGAGACGGGCCCAGTTTCTCCTCGACATTCGTCTCCTCATTCCCCGTCCGCCTGATCATCTGGCCAGCCATCTGAGGTCCTGGCGAGCTGCCTCTGGAGTAGGCCGCCTCGGGCTGCAGCAGCTTTGAGACGACCCCGGCTCATCGCGCCCGACGCTCGGCCTGCCCTGGGCGGGATGATCGGTCTGCGGGGGAATCCTCTCGCGTTGGGGAGCCGGCAGTCCGGGGAAGGGATCCGGGGCGAGCGGTTCAGCCAGAGAGCTGCGTCTCTGCGGCCTGCGCCAGGGCGCGAGCCGCCTGTTGGCAGAGATGGTCGCCCCCGGCGGCGAGCCACTCCTCCAGCCGCGGGCTGGGCGATAGGCCGGACTGGATGTCGCTCAGGATGCCAGTGCCCCAGTACAGGTAGCGGCGGGTCTCGCCCGGCCAGCCAGAGAGTTCAACCGCGAGCAGGCCGTGTCCCCCGTTGTAGCCTGCCAGCGCGAGCGCGTACTCCCCGTCGGCCAAGCGGAGGGATTGGGCGAGGTAGGTGAGGCCACGCCGGGCATTGGTTTCGGGATCGGTCGGGTCTTCGCCAGGCGCGAAGTGGTAGGGCATCACCTGAAAGAGTCCTGCGGCCCCGGTGGGCGAGACCGCGGTCGGGTCGCCGCAGGACTCGATCTGCATGACGGTTGCCACCAGGTTGGGATCGATCTGGAAGGCGTGAGACCAGCGCAGGATGGAGGCGTTCCAGGCTTGTACCTCGGGCGTGAAGACCGGCGACAGCGCTGGCGAGGAGGCGCCCGTCAGGGAGCTCCCCTCGAGATCAGGGGCGGAGGCGAGGACGAGCTCCCCGAGGCCTGACCGTAGCACGGCCCAGGAGCGGGCAGATGTCGTCAGGAAAAGGATGGTCAGGGCAACCGGCACCCACCGGGCCGGGGGAGCGGCCGCCAGCCCCCTGGGCAGCGGGGCAGACAGGGGACTGGACGACAGAGAGGCCCGTCGCCGCTGCGGAGGCACGGGCTACCTCCGCGCCGGAGGGCGGGCCACCAGGGGGCGCTGGCCAAGCATGGGTTCCCGGGCAGGCTTGGGCGCGGGATGGAGCGGGCGCGGAGCCTCGGACGCGGCGGCAACAGGCACCTCTCGGCGCGGGATGCCTCCATGTGTGGCCATGGTCGCCTCGTGCCGGGGGCGTCCCGTTGTCCGTACGAGGCGGAGCGGACTCGGGGCTGATCGGCGCTCCTGGCTGAACAGGCGCTCGCCAGCGAGCGTCAGCGTCCCGATCATCAGGACGCGGATGAGCCAGACCAGCACGGCCACAAATACAGGCACGCCGCTGAGCAGCGCTTGCCGGCCCAGGATCTCATTGCCCAGCCCCTGATGGTTCAGCAGCGCCAGCGAGACCCCCCACCAGGTGAGGATGGCGTTCATGGTGGCGCCCAGCAACCACGCTCCCAGCAGATACCAGGCTTCCGCGGGGTCTTGCCGCCCCTGCTCGGGGGTGAGGAGGCGGGCAATGCCGGCGAAGTCGATGGCGCAGAAGGCCAGGGCGAGGATCGTTGCCCAGTGGATTCCTGCACACTGCTGTGGGCCGAGGAGGTCTGTCAGGGCGAACTCCGTTGTGCTGTAGTTGAACAGCTCAAAGCCGATCAGGCCGCCCACGATGATGGCCCCGAAGAGGGCGCCTCGAGAGAGGGGAAGGTGAAGACGGAGACGGCGAAGGCTGTCCCCGAGGGCCCCAGGGGGGAACGACGGTCTGGGACGGGCGTGGAGGGTCAAGCTGGACATGGGAACCTCCTCTTGTCTTCATTCGGGTAAAGTGCCGCTAGTATAGAACATTTGTGCTATCCTGTCAAGCGGGTAGCCGTGGCGGTGCCCGGGCGTCGCAGTCCCAGGTGTCGTGCAGGCAGAAGCGGGTCCAGTTCTTGAGACATCCAGGGGGGAATCCCACATGGCTGCAAGAACTCGCCCGATGTGCGGTTCGCCGGGCTGTGGCACGTTACGTCCAAGCCTTGGAGGGCCTCAGGCCCACGACAGGGGATGGCACGCTGGCGCACGGTTCGAGCGGTAGAATGGGCCAACGCGCGGGAACTTTCCGGCGTCTGGCTCGTGTAATGAGTGTGGGATGTGAGCATACCGGACGACGAACTGGTCCGCAGGGCGATTCGGGGAGAACCACAGGCGTTCGGTCTGCTTGTCGAGCGCCACACACCCGTGGTCTATCGCATCGTTCGTCGGATGTGCAGCGATCGGGCGGAGGCCGAAGCGATCACCCAGGAGGCATTTGTCCGAGCATGGGAGAGCATGACCCGCTCCAGGGACGAACCCGTCTTCCTGCCTTGGGTGATCCGCATCGCGGTGAACGCAGCACGGGACATGCTGAAGAAATCGCGCCCGATGGACTTCGCCGACTTGCCCGGCGAAGAGGTCCAGCAGCTGCCCGATACCGCAATGGACCTGGAAGAGGCCGTCGATGAAGGGGAGCTGCTGGAGAGGCTGGCGGGGGCAGTTCAAAGCCTGCCAGCCCCGTATCGCATGGTCATTGCCCTTCGCTATGAGGCCGACATGTCTTACGAGCGGATGGCTGACGTTCTGGGGCTGCCGCTAAACACGGTGCGGACCCGGCTGCACCGGGCCAAACAAAGGCTGAGGAGCGCCCTGGAGGACGAGCGATGAACGATCGCATGGATGAGTGGCTGAGGCGCTTGCCAGAAGAGAGCCCTTCGCCAGACCTGGCGCAGCGCATCATCCTCGCGGTTGCAGAACGCAAGCGGGCCATGGCCCTGTGGCGTCGGACCGGGATCGTCGCCAGCGCGCTCGGCCTCGTCGGCATGGCCTTGATGGCTGTCTCATGGCCGGCCGCCGAAGCGCTGCCGACCGCGCCCAACGCCGAGGCGATCCTCCAGGCCATCAGCGGCCTCGTGTCCAGCCCGCTGGAGACGCTGGCGGGGTCTGCCCAGGCGACCATCGCCTGGGAGACGGCCATGGTTGAGGGGATTGAGATCGCGTTCGTCCTGGGTGCGGTACTGCTGACCCTCGGCGCGGTTGCGGGTCTTGCCCGACTCCTCCGTCGGTCTGAGCCCGTGGTTGCGTATTCGTAGCAAGGGGAGGGACATGTCCAAGAGAGCTGTTCTCCTTCTAGGCCTGTTGATCGTTGTCTGTCTGGCCGTTCTTGTGGCGTCGGTCTTTGCCACGAACCGTCTGTCAACCGGCATCGTGCCCCTTGGGGCGCGAGAGCCCCTTCGGATCCCGGGCCTTGAGCCGCTGGGCGCGGTCGGGCCACGTGGGCCTCGGCCGGAGGGATGGCGGGAAATCGTCACGGCGGCCGCCTCGTTCTGCTTCCTGTACCTCGTGAGCCTTGTGGCGCTGTTCGTGTTTCCGCGCCGGCTGCGGCTGGCCCGGGATGGGCTGATGACGGGCTGGGCCCCTGCGCTTCGCCTGCTGGGGATTGGCCTGTTTGCCGGGGTGGCCGCCCTGCTGCTCACGGTCCTGGGGACCTTCGCCTTCGTGGCCTTCCCGGTATCGCTGCTGCTTTTGGCGGGGTTGCTGGTTGCGGTTTGGGGTGGGGCGGTGGCCGTCGCCCTGGCCCTTGGTAATCGGATCAACCGCTGGATCGGTTTGAAGGCATCCTCCCCGGTGGTCGACCTCACGCTGGGCATCCTGGTCATCTTCACCCTTGGACGCATCCCGGTGGCGGGCTGGGTCTTCGTGGGGATCCTGTTTGCGTTGGCGCTGGGTGTCGTGATCGACAGTCGCTTCGGGGCCGGGGGGACCTGGTCGCTGGCCGACTTCCAGATTGGTGAGGAGGCAAGAGATGAGCAAGCGTAGGTGGATCTACCTGGGCGTGGCTTTGGCCGTGATCGCCATCGGCGCCTTCGCCTATCGGCGGTGGTCGCAGAGCCGCCAGACTAACACGACGGCCGTGCAGACCGCCACCGTCGAGCGCGGCACGGTGACCTCGTCCGTGGATGCTGCGGGGACGATCGAGGTTACCCGCTCGGCGTCCTTGACCTGGCAGACCACGGGCGTCGTGGGCTCGGTCAACGTTGAGCTCGGGGATGTGGTGCACAAAGGCGACGTTCTCATGGAGCTCGACCCCGATTCGCTGGACGCTTCGGTGATCCAAGCCCAGGCGGACTTGTTGGCCGCGCAACAGGATCTGGAGACGGTACTGGCGGGGCCGAGTGCACAGGACCTGGCCCAGGCTCAACTCAGGGTTGCCAATGCGGAGGAGGCTCTGAGGGTCGCCGAATACACGCGCACGGTGCGCCAGCAGGGCAACCGGGCCAGCTCGGACACGATCGCGGCCGCTCGGGCAAACCTGGTGATCGCCGAAAGCAGCGTCGACCGGGCCGAGGGAGAGTACGCCCAGTTCTCCGGCCGATCCGAGGACGACCCCGACCGAGCGATGGCCCTGGTCCGCCTGGTTGCGGCTCGGCAGCAGCGCGACTCGGCGTTGCGAAGCCTTAATTGGTACCTCGGCCATCCGACAGAGATCCAGGAAGCACTGCTCGATGCGGATGTGGCCACGGCCCAGGCTGAGCTAGACGATGCGCAGCACGATTTGCAGACGCTGCAGAATGGACCGGATCCGGTTGAGGTCGCCGCTGCCCGAGCGCGAGTGGCCAATGCCCAGGCCATCGTGGACCGTGCGCAGCAGGTTGCCCCCTTCGATGGGACGGTGGTCGCCATCAACTCTGCGGTTGGTGATCAAGTGAGCAGCAACACGGCCGCGTTGACGCTGGCTGACCTCAGCCATTATGAGGTTGAAGTGACCGTTTCGGAGCTGGATGTGGAAAGCATCGCCGTTGGCCAGGAGGCGGATCTCACGCTGGACGCGCTGCCTGGACAGACCTTCGTCGGGGGCGTGTCGGATGTGGCCTTCATGGGGTCGTCGAACCAAGGCGTGGTGACCTATCCGGTGACGGTTGTCCTGGACGACCCGGACCCGGCCCTGCGGCCCGGGATGACCGCGGCCGTGAGCATCGTCGTCGAGCGGCACGAGAATGTACTGCTCGTACCGAACCGGGCGATCCAGGTTTCAGGCGGCCAGCGGACGGTGAACGTGCTCTACCAGGGCCAGGAGATCTCGGTGCCGATCACTCTTGGCCTGGTCGGCGACACCACCAGTGAGGTGGCCGAGGGGGCCTTGCAGGAGGGCGATGAAGTTGTGCTCAATGTTACGAGCACGTCTCAGGCCAGTAGATTCGTTGAGGGCGGCCCCATGGTCGTGGGCGGGTTCGGGCCGTAGAGACGGCTGTTCGAACGGAGACAGGAAGGAGCGTTGTGATGCGCAAAGTTGCCGTGATACTCGGTGTGGTTTTGTGCGTGCTGCTGGTGGCTGGAGGTTCGTTCTACGGTGGGATGACCTACGAGCGGACGCGGCGGACGAACTTGCAGGCGCAGTTCTTCACCGAACGGGGATTCCCCCAGGGCGGTCAAATGGTTATCGGCGGAGTTCCGCCCGAGGGGTTCGGCCAGTCGGGCACCCCGAACGCACCTCAAGGGCAGGGCTTTGTCGGCCGGGGCGCGAACGGCACAATCGAGAGCCTCGAGGGCGACACCCTGCGGCTGAGCACCGGCCAGGGCACCACCACCGTCTTGTTGACCGACCAAACCGTGATTAGTCGATTTGTGACCGGAGACAGGTCGGACCTGCAGACAGGGGAACGGATCCTCGTGGTTGGTGAGCGCGATGATTCCGGCAATATCACCGCCACATCAATCCAAATCATGCCCACTGAACCGTAGGGGCCGACATGATCGAAATCGAAGATGTGACCAGGACGTACTACTTGGGTAGTGTGGAGGTACCGGCACTCCGGGGGGTCTCGCTACGGGTCGGGCGCGGGGAGGTGGTGGCCATCATGGGTCCCTCCGGATCGGGTAAGAGCTCACTGATGAACATCCTGGGGTGTCTGGACAAGCCGACCAGCGGGCGGTATCAACTCGACGGGCAGGACGTTGGATCACTGGACGAGGACGCTCTAGCGGCGATTCGCAACCGGAAGATCGGCTTTGTCTTCCAGACCTTCAACCTGCTGCCCAGAGCAACTGCGTTCAGCAATGTGGAGCTCCCGCTTACCTATGGCAAGCATGATGGGAACCCGCGCGATCGAGCGGGGGCCGCGTTGGCGGCGGTTGGCCTGGCAGATCGGAAGGACCATCGCCCTTCGGAGCTCTCCGGTGGGGAACAGCAGCGGGTGGCCATCGCCCGTGCCCTGATCAACGACCCGCAGCTCCTGCTGGCGGACGAACCCACCGGGAACCTGGATTCGAAGACCGGGGCGGGCATTCTGGAGCTGTTGCTGCGCCTGAACCAGGAGCGTGGACTGACCATGGTCTTGGTCACCCACGATGCAAGGATCGCCGCGCGCGCGGGCCGGGTTATCCGCCTCTACGACGGCCTCATCGAAAGCGACGGGGACCCTGCGGATGGGACAGGGCCGCAATCGGAGACGGAGCCTCGGCCGGCGGAGGGAAGTCAGGGATGAAACTCTCCAGGGCTTTGCTGGTCGCGCTCAACAATCTGGGCGCCAACAAGATGCGATCGGCGCTCACGATCCTAGGGATCGTCATCGGGGTCGCGGCGGTCATCGCCATGCTTTCCATCGGGCGAGGCGTTGAGGTTTCCATCACCTCGCGAATCGAAGGTATGGGCACCAATCTGCTCTTCGTCTACGCGGGAAGGACCCAGCAGGCGGGAGCATTCAGCGCCGTCGGGTCCGCAGCTTCGCTCACCCTCAAGGACGCGGAGGCCATCGCCAGCGCGCCCTCTGTCGTCGGAGTCTCTCCTCAGACCAGCGGTCGGGTGCAGGCGGTGTACCTGAGCCAGAACACGAATTCAGAGCTACTGGGCGTGACGCCCTCCTATCTGTGGGTGAACAACTTCGAGTTGGCGGATGGTGAGTTCATCTCGGACGCCAACGTCACTGCACGTTCGACGGTGGTCGTTCTGGGGAGTGCCGTGGCGGACACGCTCTTTGGGGGTGAGGCAGGGGCGGTGGGACAGACAATCCGACTGAATGGCCAGCCCTACCGGGTGATTGGCGTGCTCGCCAGCAAAGGCGGCACGGGTTTCGGCAGCCAGGACGACCGCATCTACGTTCCGCTGACTACGGCCCAAACTCGGCTGACGGGCCCCCGCTTCTTTGGCGGCTCGAACAGCGTCAGCGTGATCACGGTTAAGGTGGCGGACGCCAACCAGATCGACACGGCGACTGAGGAAGTCAGCGCCATCCTCCGGCAGGAGCATGGAGTGGTAGAGGGGGATGAGGACTTCATCATCCAGAGCCAGGAAGACATCCTGGCCGCCTCCACCCAGATCAGCGACACCCTCTCACTCTACCTGGGGGGGATCGCGGCTATCAGCCTGGTGGTGGGAGGCATTGGGATCATGAACATCATGCTGGTGTCCGTCACCGAGCGCACGCGCGAGATCGGCGTCCGCAAGGCGGTAGGTGCCCGGCGGCAGGACATCCTGGTCCAGTTTCTGCTGGAGTCGGCGACCCTGAGCCTGATTGGTGGAGCGGTCGGCATCGGCGTGGGCTGGCTGGCTTCGCGCCTGATGGGCACGTTTCAGCTCGGGGCATCGGGCATTAATCCGGTGGTGGGTCTGGACACCGTGGTCATGGCGACAGTGTTTTCGGTGGCCGTGGGAGTGTTCTTCGGTGTCTACCCGGCCACACGGGCCGCAAGCCTGAACCCGATCGAGGCGCTGCGGTACGAATGAACCGCGGGGGCAGGTGGCCTCCTCGCGTGATCCTGCCATCCGGGGGCCGAGGTTGGGCAGGATGGATCGTCTGCTGAGTCAGGGCAGAGCGGAGATCGGGTCCACATCTCGACAGCCTCCCCGACTCGACGCCATTGCGGGAGACCGATCGACGAGACGGGGCTCGCGTGTCAGCCCCCCTCGCGCTGTCCCAACTGTGCCGGCGAGCTCTATTGTATGTAGATCCACTGCTCGAAAAGGGGCGTAAGGTCGCAGGCGCAGTGTGCCTCAGCCGTCGACTTCAGGTCGGCGGTTGTGGCGATTCCCCATCGATACGTCTGATAGTAGTCTCGGAGGAAGGCCTGGAAGGCGGAGTCCCCCATCGCTTCGGCCAGGGCCATGAAGAAGATGGGGCCCCGGCCATAGACGATGGCGCCGTACTCCGTCTCGGTGTAGCTGGCCACTGGCATGCCGATGGGTATCTGCGCCCGGGAAACCCGGTCCCAACGGTCGTACAGGGAATCTGAGAAGCCCGACCAACCGGGTTCGCCGTAGGCATCCTGGAAGTAGAGCAGGGTGAGGTACTGGACGAGGGATTCGTCGAGCCAGGGTTCGTTGACCTGGTCATTCCCCACGAGGCTGTAGAACCATTGATGTCCGGTCTCGTGGGCAACGGTGCCTTCGAAGTATTCTGACGCAAAGTCGGGATTCTCTGGGTCGTAGAGGCGGGAGGCAATGGCGGTGATGCCCGGATACTCAATGCCGCCAGCAGTGGTCGCTGTGCTGACGATGTCGAACTCAGTGAAGGGGTAGGTGCCGAATTCCCGACTGAAGAGGTCCAGGGCCTCCTCCGCGTAGCTCAGTGCCTGCCGCCCGCCATATTCCAACCCTGGGATGTAGTAACTGTGGATCGCCGTCTCACCGACCTGTTGGCTGGCGATTCCGTACGCCTCGCTGGCCACCAGGTAGAAGTCGCGCATCGGCCCGGCGGCGAAGGTGACCCGCTGCTCGCCTCCTTCCTGGGTTCGGTCGATCTCCACGCCCGAGGCTACCAGTGTGAGGGAGGAGGGCGCCGTGACCCGAACCAGATAGAAGCTGCTGTCGTTGAAGGTCATATCTCCGTAGGGAGATGGGATGTCCAGGTTCCAGCCCTGGTCGTCGTAGACCGGAATCACCGGGTAGAAATGGGCTAGCGCCAGAACCCCCTCCAAATAGGAGAAGGCTGCATAGTTGCTCCCTTCGCCCTCCGGCACTTCAACCGCGAATGCAAGACGGACGACGGCCTGTTGCCCGGGCTGCATGGGCTTGGCGAGGGGGAGGCGGAGGGCGCTGCTCTCGGACTCATAGCCGGGGATCACGTCCTGTTCATCGATCTGGGCCTGGAGGATGGTCGTTGAGCCTCCAAGTATGTTGGGAAAGAGCCGCAGGTAGATCTCGTCCAGGGGGACGTCTTCTTCGTTTGTGTAGCGGATTCGTTCCTCGCCCTCGAGGTGAGTGCGATCATCGGCGAGGATGAGATTGAGCCGGTACAGGCTGGCACCGGGCAACTCTGCCAGCACCCCTTGCTCGGAGGCGATCAGGCCGCTCCGGAAAGGCGATCGATCCTCCCAGGGAAGGTCGAAGAGGCTATCGGGCATGATTGTGTCTGTGGGATTGACCGGGCCCGTCGGGCGGCAGGCAGAAGTGGCCACAACGGCAACGGCAAGCGTCAGGCACAGGATGAGATCCTTCGTGACACCACCTTGAGACGATGTAGACGGCCGTGCGCGTGAGGAGATTCCTTCGGATGACGGCCGCCTGTGAATCGGTAGCGCGCTCATGTTCTCGAAATAGCTACCCGTGCGCGGCGCAGGGGGTTCGACTCTAGAAGAGGCGACCGCTCGGTCTAAAGACGATGGGGGCTCGGGAGAGCTGTGGGGCGTAGCGATCGCTCCCCAGCCTACCATCGAGCATGCCCTCGGATCCCCATGACTCAGCCGCAGTCCGATGTGCTCAGACACATCCGGCGCAAGGAACCCTCGGATGGCCCCTCAAGGAAGCTGGCGGCGGGTGTAGGCCCACAGGAGCGCGGCTCCGAGCGCTAGCGCCGGCAGGACAACCAGTCCCGCCTCGGGGCCGAAGGCCCCGCCCGTCAGCAGTGTCGGGCCCGCAGCCGTCTGGCGAAGAAGGCTGAAGCCCCCGGTGCCGCTGACGGGAAAGCCGAACACGGTCCCCTCGAAGAAGTTCCACCCGATGTGCAACCCTATAGGCAGCCAGAGCCGGCGGGTGCGCAGCCAGCCGAAGGCGAGCAGATAGCCGGAAGCCATGACCCCGAGCGCCGCCAGCCAGGTGGCGTTCGGATTGGCCAGATGCAGCCCGCCGAAGATGGCCGAGGACAGGAAGAGGCCCCAGGGAAGGTTCAAGCCGTCGGCTAGGTTCTGCAGATGATAACCTCGGCTGAGCAACTCCTCCTGGATGCCGACTGAAATCCACAGCACCATTGAGGAGAGCAGCCCGAGCAGCGTGCTGAGCTGGGTCCCCCCCTGGCACGCCCAACCGTCCACCCGGACCCACCCCATGGCCCACTCGAACAGGAAGATCAGGCCCATGATCGGGCCGGCGATGAGAAACCCGACGGCGAGGTCGGGGAGAGTATAACGGTCGAAACGGAAGCCGAGCGAGAGGAAAGAGCGGTGGTCGAGGGCGCGGCGGGCGGTCCAGGTGGCCAAGGCGATGGCGGCCAGGGAGGCCAGGCTGGAGGCCAAGATGAGCGATGGTGAGTCTGAGAGCGGCGAGACGCTCGCAGGGCCGGAAGGGCTTGGGGTGAGGACTGCGATGGCGAGGGTGAACGCGAGGAGCAAGAAGAACAGCAACGATGTGTGCAGGAGCAGGCGCCAGGCGGCCCGGAAACGGCGCTCGCTGGGCGAGAAGAGGATCCGGACGAGAATCGGACGTCGAGGCGGGGTTGGGCTGGAGCCCATCAAGGGCGTGCCTCCATCGCGCCCTACCGACCGGGGCCGGCCCCGGAGTCCTTGCCAGGCGCGGCCGGATGAGGCGCGTCTGAGCTACGCCATAGAGCTCAGGTAGATCCGTTGCGGGTCGAAGTCGCGCAGGATGCGGAGTTCCTCCTCGGTCGGCGCCGGGGTCATGCGCAGGTTTTCCGCCACCTTGAGTTCCCAGCCCGTGTTCTGGCGTGCCTGCTCCGGGTCGATCCCGGGGTGTACGGCGGTGAGCGTCAGCTCGCCGCTCTCGTCGGGTTCGAGCAAGCCCAGGTCGGTGACGACGGCGGCCGGTCCGCCGCCGCGCAAGTATGCGGCCTGGCGCGAAGCCCGGCCGTCGAGGAAGCCAGCCGAGGTGCGAAAGTCACACTTGGCCGGGAAGCGACGCTTTTGGTGTGGTGTGAGGAGGTAACAGCGGTCTGCCCAGGCTGCCATTTCCATGCTGCCGCCCGAGCCGGGGAGGCGAACCTTCGGATGCTGGTAATCACCGATGACGGTGGCGTTGACGTTGCCGAAGCGGTCAATCTGCGCCCCGCCCATGAAGCCAACGCTGACGTAGCCGCGCTGGAGGTAGAAGGCAAAGATCTCGTACATCGAGCACACCGACAGGGCGCCTGAGACCAGGGTGGGGTCGCCGATCGAGAGGGGCAAGCGGGCAGGCTGGGCGCCGATGACGCCGGCCTCGTAGATCATGACCAGGTTGGGGGCGTGGGTGCGACGGGCGAGGTTGCAGGCCAGGTTGGGAAGACCGACCCCGACGAAGACAGTGTCGGAGTCGCGCAGCAGCCGGGCCGCGTTGACGGTCATCAGCTCAGAAGGGGTGTAGGTCGCGCCGCTCATCGGGTCTCCATCTAGAGGAAGGCCATCGCCGGAATCTGGCTCAGTACTTGCCGTAGTTGACGGGCTCGCTCCACATCGGTTCCACTGCCAGGCGTGCGTGGGTCTCGGGACCGAGCTTCTCCCAGTACTCCTCCCGATCCTTCACATCGTAGACCCATTCGTCGAGCCACGACTTGACGCGCGCCGGATCGGCGCTGATCCTGTCCCACTCCAGGTAGAAGGCGTTATCCCGGTCGTAGTAGCCCTGCGTGTAGGAGGGGTGAGCGCAGTGGGGGACGTGGCAGACGGCCGAGACGACGAGCCCGGGGATCATGGTGCGGTTGGGGTCGGATCGGATAACGACGGCCTCGACGATCTCCTCGGCAGTGATGATCACGCGTTTGGAGGCGAAGGCGGCCTCCTTCTGCTCACCCAGGATTCCCCACAGGTGGCAGTTGCCCTCGGCGTCAGCACGCTGGACGTGGACGATGGCCACATCCGGGTTGAGGGCCGGGACGGTGGCAACCTCTCGGCCGGAGTAGGGATCGATCACGCGGCGGAACTGAGGGTTGGCCTTCTCGAGGTCGCCCGCACCGGTGGGATTCATGGGCAAGAAAGGCAGCCCGGCCGCGCCCGCCGTCAAACGGGTGATCATCGAGAAGTGGGAATACTCCTCCCATTCAAGGCGGCCGGCTTCGATCTCCGTTCGCATAATGCGGAGCGATCCAACACCGGGATTGCCCGAGTAAGAGAAGATGATCTTGCGGGCGCAGCCTGCGGCGATCATCATGTCGTAGATCAGATCTGGAGTGGCGCGGGCAAGGGTCAAATCCCGTTTGCGCTGGCGGACGATCTCATGCCCAACGGCAAAGGGGATCAAGTGGGTGAAGCCGGCAGCGTAAACGCAGTCGCCGTCATGGACGAGGCTGGCGACAGCATCGGGTAGTGAGCTGAGTTTGCTCATCGCGCGGGCTGCTCCTGGTGGGTCTGTTGTTGGCCGGCCCCAAGTGTACCCGGAATCGGTCGATGGACAATGGACGATGGACCACAGACGACGGACCATGGTCTGTGGTCCATGGTCCGTCGTCTATCGTCCTGCGTCTGGTCCGGTGATCTGAAGCACGTGTCTTGGCTACTTCGGCCTGACGGAGAAGGTCCGGGTGGGCCTTGTCGGCGGCATGTCTGACATCCTGGCCGCGATGCAGACGGCGGACTCGGTGATCACGGTGTGAGGCTGGGCGTAGCGGTCAGGGCTTGTGTTTGATCAGCCGCCCGACTAAGCCACTTCCCAGAAGGGCCAGGCCGTCCGTTGTCATGTAGTGGGCGGCTGCTGCGTCGAAAAGAACCGAGGCGCGGGCGGGGAATTCCTCGTCGCCCGGCCACAGGACCGCCACCAAACGAATTCGCGGTAGAGGCTGGAAGGCGTAGGCGTGCTCGGCCAGCGCTGGCAGCCGCAAGCCGGCGAGGGCACGGGCCGCCGCCTCGAAGCCTTGCGGGCTCTGGCCGAAAGCACTCGCCAGGCGGTCTCCGCTGTAGCCCTGGAAGGCCTGGTTATAGAACGTACCTGCAGGCAGGTCGCGGTAGCCGATCCAGCGGTCGGCCATGGGTGAGCCATCCGCCTGGTGGAGGTAGTAGAGGAGCACGGCGGTGTCGTAGGTTGAGGCGGGGTTGCCCTCGGGCATCCAATGGGCTTCGAGCGCCGGCCAGGCGAGGCAAGCCTGGCGGTCCCAGTAGGCAAGCCGGATCTCACGGTCCTGATAGACCGCGCCACAGCGGGCCGCAAGCGCCTCGGGCGCCTGACGGCGAAGGGCCAGCCGCAGTTCCTCAAGCTGGCGCAGCATGCTCTCCTCCCATCGCCGCCGCGCGCTTTCGGCCTCATGGCCAAGGCCGGTCTGCTCTCCACTTGCCTTGTCAGTTAATCCGGGCATAGACTCGACCGTGGCCGATGGACCATGGACGACGGACCACACTGCATCGTCCATGGTCCGTGGTCCATCGTCCGATCTTCTATCTCCCGCTGATCAGGCCGCCCAGGATGTCTCCGCCGAGCCCGGCCACGCCTTTGCGCTCGTCGGTTCTGTGGAAGCGTGCAGCCGCGATCACACGATCGGCCATGCGGGAGAAAGGCAGGCTCTGCAGATAGACCTTGCCGGGGCGGGTCATGCGGGCGAAGAACAGGCCCTCGCCGCCGAAGAGGACGTTCGTGAAGCCGCCGACAAACTGGATGTCGTAGTCGACGGTCGGGGCGAAGGCCACCAGGCATCCGGTGTCCACTCGCAAGGTTTCTCCCGGCGCCAACTCCTTCTCGATGATCGTGCCTCCTGCGTGGACAAAGGCTAACCCATCC
Source organism: uncultured Anaerolineaceae bacterium (assembly GCA_964420755.1). Lineage (GTDB taxonomy): Bacteria > Chloroflexota > Anaerolineae > Anaerolineales > E44-bin32 > DATEAV01. The sequence continues at coordinate 2,247 of CAYQUY010000007.1, read as the reverse complement.
CCCTTCAAGCGTTGCAGGATGAAGCCCTCACCGCCAAAGACGCCGGCGCCAATGCGCTTGGCGAAGGCGATCTCAATCTCGATGCCGGCTGCGGCGCACAGGAAAGAGTCCTTCTGGCACAGGAACGTGCCGCCGAGCGCCGTCAGATCGAGGGGGATGATCTTGCCCGGAAACGGGGCAGCGAAGGCGGCGCGACGCTTGTTGCGGTTCTGGTTGAGGAAGGTTGTGATGAAGAACGACTCGCCGGTGACCATGCGGGTCAGGCCCTTCAGCAGCCCGCCGCCGGTCGAGGTCTGCATCTCGACGCCGTCCTCGAGGTAGGTCATCGCGCCGACCTCGGCGCGCACGCCCTCGCCGGCGTCAAGTTCAATCTCGACCAACTGCATGTCGTCGCCAAAGATCTTGTAGTCGATCACATCGGTCATGGAGCAGTCTCCTCTCTGGGGGGTGGTTCGGCTGCCAAGGATACTACGAATGGCGCGGGCGGCGGAAGGTGGTCAAGACCTGGCGCATGTCCCGTTTGTCCAGGAAAGGACGATCGGGTTAGGTGGTGCGGCTGAGGCCGGCCGAGGGGGAGGGGGTCATTCCTCCTCGTCGGGGGACCGTCGGGTGATGCGGCGCCATGCCCGGAAGCGACCGGACTCCTTCTGCTGCAGGCGGGCGGCGCGGCGGCGTAGCAGCAGCCCCAACGCGGCGAGGCCGGCGCCCAGCAGGAGCACCCGGACGTCCGCCTGGTTGGCGGAGAAAGTGACCAGGAAGACCGTCAGGGCGATCAGTCCGAGGAGGACGAGGGCTGAGCCGGCGCGTGATGTCATGGGCAAGAGACAGCCCCCTCCACGCAGCAGGGCTATTTCGTCGCACTGCCGGGTGGGGGGGCTCAAGGCCTCTAGCGGATCAGGGTTTGGATCTGCTCATGCATGTAGAGCGGCAGGTAATAGTAGCCGCCGGCGTTCTTGCCGGAAGAGCCAGAGCCCTTCCAGCCGCCAAAGGGTTGGAAGCCGGGCCAGGCGCCGGTCGTGGAGCCGTGAGGCCGGTTGGCGTAGGTCACACCGGCCTCGATCCTGTCGAAGAACCACGCGGCTTCCTCTTCTGTGCCGTAGAAGCCAGCGGTCAGGCCATACTCGGTGGCGTTGGCCAGCTTCATGGCCTGCTCCAGGCTGGAGATGGGATGGACCATGGTGATGGGCAGGAACATCTCGTACTTCCACAGCCTGTGGTCGGGGGGCACGTCGGCGACGATCGTTGGCTGGCAGAAGAAGCCCTTGGCGAAGTCGCCCTTGGTGATCACCTTGCCGCCGGTGAGGATGGTCCCCGCCCGGCGCAGCTCGCGAGCGAAGCGCTGGAAGTCGTCGTAGGAGTTCCGGTTGATCACGGGCCCCAGATAGACGGCGCGATCGGTGGGATCGCCGATCGCCAGCTTCTCGGTCTGCGCAACGAGCCGGTCCACCAGCTTCTTGTAGACGGGGCGCTCGACGTAGACCCGCGAGTTGGCCGAGCATTTCTGGCCCTGCAGACCGAATGCGGAGCGGACGATGCCGATCGCCGCCCGGTCAAGGTCGGCGTGGCGAGAGACGATGGTAGGGTTCTTGCCGCCCATCTCCAGGATCGTGGGCCGCGGGTAGCGGCCACCGGCAAAGGTGCGGTAGATCTGCATCCCGACGGCGTACGACCCGGTGAAGGTGATCCCGTCCACCGCAGGATTCTCGATCAGCTCCTGACCGAGGGTGCTGCCCGGCCCGGTCACGTAGTTGAAGACGCCCTCGGGCAGGCCTGCGTCGCGGAAGCACTCAGCGATCAGGCGAACCGTCCAGGGCGTGTTGGTGGCGGGCTTCATCACGAGCGTGTTCCCGGCCACCAGCGTTGCCCCGGAGGGCCCGCCGGTCAAGGCGCAGGGGAAGTTGAACGGGCTGATGACAACCCAGACCCCGTAGGGCCGGAGAGCGGAGACGTTGCGGGCTTGGTAGCCCTTGAGCGGGTCTTTACCCATGAGCCGGACGTAGCCCCCGTTGGCCTCCATCTGACCGCAGGCATAGCGAATCAGGTCCGCCGTCTCCGCCGCATCGCCCAGGGCCTCCATCCGGTTCTTGCCGACTTCGAGGGCCATAACCACGCCAAACTCGTAAATGCGCTTGTCGATCAAGTCCGCGGCCTTGCGCAGCAGGCGGACCCTTTCCTTCCACGAGGTGTGAGACCAATCGGGGAAGGCCTTGCGGGCAGCCGCCAGGGCCTGCCGCGCATGCTCTGGGG